>JARLIR010000021.1 GCA_031291635.1 Rhizomicrobium sp.
CACTAAGGCGTTGTTCGCCGTCGAAAGCCGCTGCGGTGATCGTTGCCGGTAAAGGGATTTGGAGCGGAGCAGCGTAGACCGGTGAAGATGGTATCGGCGCCGTACCATCTTGCGTAAAATGGATGGTTCCAAAGTTCGCTTGGTTGGAAAGCGTGACAATGGCGCCTCCCGCTTGGGGAACAGCGGAGATATTTACCGCGTAAGCCGCTTCTGAATGCGTGATCCCAAGAGCGTTGTAGCGCACCAATTGAGCGGGAAGGCGAGTGACGAAATCCGGCCAACTGTGCGTTTCGCGCGGTGACCAAGCGATTTCAGCAAAGGCAGCCAAGCGCGGAAAAGCGGCATAGAAAGCGGCCGCAGCGGTGGGCAGATGCTCAGTCCAGATATTGGCCTGCATACCAATGAGGTGTGCGGCCAAGGCGCCACTTGGTGCAGGATCGAAGGCATAAATATCGCGCAGCGTCTCCTCCCCGCCGCGGCATGTGGGTTCGCCCAACCGTTCGAGCTGGCAGTGGTCAAGATAAAGCTGCGGCGCGGGCGACAGCACCACATCGTGTCCTTTCTCGGCGGCTTCGCTGGCGCTCTCCACAGTGTGCCAGCTGGTTATGGTGGCGCTTTGCGGCGGGCTGCCTTCCAAAATTTCATCCCAACCGATCAAGCGGCGGCCATGAGCTTCGAGGAAGCGACCAATACGGGCGGTGAAGTACCCTTGCAGCGCTTTGCTGTTGGCCACGCCGAGCGCGGCCATACGCTTCTGCACTGTGGGTGAGGCATCCCATTGGCCTTTCGGTGCCTCATCGCCGCCGACATGGATATAGGGGCTGGGAAACAGCGCCATCACCTCAGTCAGCACATCTTGCAGAAAACCGAATGTCCTATCATCGACATTGTAGGGGTTTGGAAAAACGCCCCAATCACCAGACACTTTTCGCCATGGATGCTTGATCGAGCCAAGCCGTGGATAGGCCGCAATTGCCGCTGAGGCGTGACCAGGCATTTCGATCTCTGGCACCACCGTGATATGGCGCGCCGCAGCATAGGCAACGATCTCGCGGATCTGGGCCTGGGTGTAGAAGCCGCCATAGCGGCCTTCGCGCCTATTCTTGCGCCAAGCGCCGATCTTCGTGAGGCGGGGATATTTCTTGATCTCGATCCGCCAGCCCTGATCGTCGGTTAAATGCCATTGCAGGACATTGAGCTTGTGCAGGGCCATGGCATCGAGCAATTCCTTGATTGCATCCGGCTTCTGGAAGTGCCGCACGGAATCGAGCATGACGCCTCGCCAGAAAAAACGCGGAGCATCTGCGATGTCGAGAGCGGTGATCTGACGACGGCCAGACGATGCCGGTTGTTGCGAGGACAATTGCCACAATGTTATGGCGCCATAAAACAGCCCGGCATCAGAGCCCGCTTCGATTTCGATACCCGAAGGCGCCACTTGGAGGTGATAGGCTTCTCCAGCCAACTCTTTGGTTCGCCGCAATACGATAGCAGCAGCGCCGGCGTCGTTATCACTCTGTAGGACCAGACCGGGATCGCGCTGTAGCAAGGCGGCCAAATACTTCACTGTCTGGGCGCAGGCCCGGTCGTTCGGATCCGCACAGCGAAGGGAGGTCTGTGGTGACAGCGCGAAGACGCCTTCTCCCATCTGCAGATGGGCAGGCAGCGGAATCAGGGACGGTGTGGTGGCACCGGCAGCAAGACATAGCGACCAACTGACGACGGTTGCAGCCAAAAGGCGTGCGGCGATCACCATGATAAGGAGCCTTGTCGAGACAAATGACTATGGGGCGGCGACACGGCACGGGGAATTCCAAAAAGGTCTAGCATCCGCAGCCCCTTCCGCGTCAGAATTCGGCTATAGGATAAATCCCGTCGTACGGAACCGCCATGGCCAGCCCAGAGCAGCTTTTTCAATCCGCAACTTTTCTGCATAGCCAAAGCAGGCTGCGTGAGGCAGAAGAGAAGTATCGAGCGCTGCTGGCTGTCGCGCCTAATCATGGCGCGGCGCTTCATCGTTTGGGCCTGGTCTGCATTCAAGCGGGCCGCCTGGAAGAGGCGAAGAACTTTCTGCAGCGGGCTGCGGCCGCCGCCCCCGCTGACGCCGCTGTGCATCACCATTTGGGCTTGCTTCTGCTGCGCCTCGGCTTTCCGAGTGATGCGGCGCGAGAAGCTGAAGCAGCCCTCGAGCGCAACCCCGATCTTGCCGAAGCCTGGAGCACGTTGGGTGCAGCCCGCACGGCGTTGGGGGAGACGGACAAAGCACTCGCTTGCCTGAACCGGGCGATTGCACTGTCGCCGGACGATCCCGAAATCTTTAAAACACTTGGCCAGGTTGCGCTGCAGCGGGATTTGCCCGATGCCGCGCTCGATTTCTTCGACAAAGCGCTGGCGCGTCAGCCGCGCGCGATCACCGCTCAACTCGGACGCGCCGAAGCGCTGGCAGCGTTGGGACGTCAAGGGGATGCCTTGGTGGCGAGCGAAGAAGCGATCCGCCTTGACCCTGGCTATGCCAATGCCATAGCGATGCGCGGCAGCGTGCTCAAGCAATTGGGCCGCCTGACCGAAGCCGAGAATGCTTTCGCCCACGCCGTTCAGCTGGCGCCAGAGGTGCCCGCTTTTCATCGCGCTCTCGGTGAGACCCGACGCTATGGCGAGGGCGATCCAAGGTTGCCACCACTGGAACGATTGCTGGCGCGGGAAGACCGCTTGCCCGCCGCGCAGAAGGTCGAACTGCATTTTGCTATGTTCAAGGCCTATGACGATCTGGCCCGGCACCAAGAAGCCTTTCAGCATGTGGCCTGCGGCAACGCGATTTACCGCCAAACGATTCCTTATGATGAAGCCGGTGTGTTTGGCTTTTTTGACGAACTCAAGAACCGGTTTCCGGCCGGACAGCGGGTCGCGGCGAATGCGACCGAGCAGCCGGTGTTCATCGTCGGCATGCCGCGTTCGGGCACCAGCTTGGTGGAACAGATGTTGGCAAGTCATCCGCAAGTGTTTGGCGCCGGCGAGCGGACGTGGTTTGGCGATCTGATTGGGGAAATGCTTCCTGGCTACCCGCAAGTCATGCCGAGCGACGGCGCCCGTCAATTGGGTGCGCGCTACAGTGAACGCCTGCGCGCTCTGGCGCCGGGCGCCGCACGCATCACCGACAAGCTGCCTGCGAATTTTCGACATCTCGGGTTGATTCATCAATCCTTGCCGAATGCCAAAATCCTTCATATTCAGCGCGATGCCCGCGACACTTGTTTTTCCTGCTACTCTAAGCTGTTTCGCAGCGGGCTCAATTTCGCTTACGAGCTTGGTGAACTGGGACGTTACTACAATGCTTACGAGGTGCTGATGACGCATTGGCGCACGGCTTTGCCCGCAGATCGTCTGCTGGAAATTCAATATGAGACGCTGGTGGCAGATTTCGAGCATGAGGCAAAGCGAATCGTTGAATTCTGTGGTCTCAATTGGAATGCGGCCTGCCTGCGTTTCTACGAAAACAAACGGGCGGTCAGAACCTTGAGCGAATTTCAGGTGCGAAGGCCCTTGTTTTCCGATTCGATTGGCCGCTGGCGGGCGTATCAGCCCTGGCTCGGACCACTGCTCGATGCCCTGTCTTGACCGAGGAAAAAAGGAAGCGGAGCGGGACATCCCACTCGGCATTTCAAGGTTCATTTGAGGAAGAGCTATCATAAGAGAAAATTACCCGGCTGCACCGAAGCACAGCCGGGCTTTGCACCATCAATATTTGAAGCGAACGCCTGCATAGAGCTGACTGCCGTTGCTATAAAGTGCACGCGGCATGGTGCTGTTGTTGGCGTAGTACTTCAGGGTCTGGTTGGTGAGGTTGAGGCCGTTGAAGGTCAGTGTGAAGTTGTCCGTCACGGTGAAGTTCACCGAGGCGTCGACCCGACCGTAAGCGTTCTGGTATTCCGCCGAACTGCGATCCAGACCGACCAGCATTCCCGAAGCGTAGTTATACGAGACGCGGGCACTGACCCAATCGTTTTCGTAATAACCACTTAGATTGACGGTATTCTTGGTGTTGCCGACCAAGGTGCCGCCGCCGGTTTCCGCACCGTTGACATAAGCATAGTTGGCGTTGACGCCGAAGCCGCCGTAAATCGGCTGCTCCCAAGCAACTTCGAAGCCCTCGTTATGGCCGCTGGTGTTGTAAGGCGCCGTGATAGCGTAGGACGAATAGACGGGCGTGCCTTGACCGGTCTTGAGCATGTCAAGATAGGTGCCTTGGGTCACGCCATTGGTCACATAAGACGACAGGTCCATATAGAAGACGCTGACCGACACCATCGCCTGCGGGCCATAATACCATTCGTAGGACAGATCGTAATTGGCCGAGCGCACCGGCTTCAGATTGGGATTGCCGCCGGAGCCGACATGAGTGAGGTCGGTGAGATTCACCGCGCCGCCCAAAGCAGAGTAGTCAGGCCGCGCCATGGTTTCGGCCGCTGCAAAGCGCAGCAAACTGTCTTCTGTCAGATTGAAGCTGAGGTTGGCGCTCGGCAGGACGTCCCAATACTCTTTGTCGATCTGGTTGTAATGGAAGCAGCCGAAGTCGCTGTAAAGGTCGCCGGTTGTGGGGCAAGTCGTACCGTTCGCCGAAGGCGTGCCATTGACGGGTTGGATGATCGTCACGGCAGAGTTGACGATGCGGACGCCGAAATTACCTTTCCAGCGATCACCACCGACATTGGCCATGACGTAACCGGCCGTATCCTGTTCCTTAACATCCGTCGAACCCGACCACATATAACGGGAAGCGCGGGTCACGCCAGCCGCGGATTGCGGATAGCTGCGCCAACTGGCGTTGTTGTTAAGGACATTGACGATCTTGCTCATGTCGCCCATCGGCACATTGGTGAGCATGCCGGGAATTTTAAACGAATCGGCAAAATCCGACGGGTAGTTGGTGGACGACACCGAGTCGCCAGTCGCGCCCGGGCCCGAACCGTAGGAGACGCCACCGTCCCATATGTCCGATTTGTGTTTGTGATCGACGTAGCGCACGCCTGCTTCGACCGATTTGAACGGGCCGATGGCGAGTTGCTGCTCCACATCGACCTGGGCATAGACTTCGTGGTCGGAGGCCTTCGACACGGCGCCCCAGGCCCAGTCATTGGTCAGCGTGGCGGGGCTGGAGAGATTGATGCCCGTGACGCCCACCGCAGCAACGCCGCTCGAGAAATCATAAGAGGCTGGCGCGGCAGCCGTGGTGCCTTCCCAGGCTGCTTGCTGTGGTGTGGTGCCGGCGCCGCGGGTATAGCCTGCCTTCACCTTGATCGCGAGATTGTCGTTGGGGTTATAAGTGAGATCGCCGTTAAAGTAGTAGGAATCGCTCATCGAATGCGGGCGCATGATGAAATCCGCCACGATGGGCGAAAGACCCGGTGCCATCGGCAGGGTGGCCGCCACAAGAACATTGTTCACCACCTTGTAAGCGGTCGGAACGTTGCCGGTCGGGCCCGGAAACTCCTTGGCGCCCCAGAACATGTAGTTGTTGTTCTTGTTGCTGGCACCCATATGCGAATAGAAAGCGTCGAAATTGATCTCGATCGCATTCGAAGGCTTGAACTGTAAGGCGATATCACCGCCCTGACGGATACGTTCCTGCTCGAAATAGGCCGAGCCAATCAAGGTCGGATAATAGACATTGTTGAGATCAGGGTGGCCTTTGGTGGCCAAATCGCCGCTCGCGGCGACCGGATTGCCATTGGCATCGTTGTGCGCCGCCACGTACGGCACAAATTGCGAATAGCCGAGGAATTCCTGACCATCTCGGCGGATGTTGCGGGCCTCATAAAAGGCCTGCGCCATGACTCCGAAGGTGTTGGTGTCGTTTTTCCAGGCTAGTAAGGTGTTGAGCTGGGGCGTCGTATCGCCGCGCAGCGTTGTATAGGCCGCCTCACCACTGGCCTCGATGGTGAAGTTGTCTTTGAAGTCGAGCGGCTTCCGGGTGATGATGTCGACCGCGCCAGCAACGCCACCTTCGACCAAATCGGCCTGTTGGCTTTTATAGACCTTGGCACTGGCGACGATTTCCGCCGGGAATAGCGAATAGCTGACGCTGCGCCCGATGGTCTGATACTGGTCCAGGATGAACCAATCGCCGGTCGAGACGCCGTGACCATTGATTGTGGTCTGTGTCAGGCTGGCATTGGTGCCGCGGATCGAAACGCGATCGTTTTCGTCAAAGCCGCCTTCACCGCTGGCTGCCGAAACTGTGTTGACGCCCGGTACGCGTTGCAAAGCATCGGCAACGTTCTTGTCCGGAAACTTGCCGATATCTTCAGCCGACACAGCATCAACGATCGCCGTGGTGTCGCGCTTGATGTCCATTGCGCGCTGCATCGAGGCGCGAATGCCGGTGACGACCACCGTTTCCATATTGTCCTGGGCATATACCGGCGCCGCAATCGACGCGAGGGCCAGTACGCTGACTGACCCAACAAAGACTTTCCGTAACCTCATGGTCAAACCCTCTTCTTTTGTGTCCCCGAACGAACGCCGAAACTGCCCCTCGCCGCCCCTTCACCAAGCCAGTAACACCCGTCAGGGCGCACTAGCGCATATCCAATGCAATACCATTCTGAAATTGGGCCGCCCTGTCAATACCAAACTGCGACAAAATTGTGCTCAATGAGGCAGCATATATGGCAGTTAATCAGCACTATTTTGCAGTTGACTTCGTACCGCCCCATCATGGTATTGGATTGGTACTAGATTTTGTTGCCGTCCTAGCTGGGCGAACGAGACCAATTAAGGAGGTTGCGGTGCCTTCCCTTTCGGCCATCATTGGGCGCCTCACCGAGGAGCAAAACCTGCCGCTGTATCAGCAGCTGCAGCGCGGCCTCAGGCGCGCTATCGAGATGAAGCTTCTGGCGCCGGAAGATGCGCTACCGCCCGAACGCGATTTGGCCGAGGAATTCTCGGTCTCGCGCATCACCGTGCGCAAAGCGCTGGATGGACTGGTGAGCGAAGGGTTGCTAACGCGGCGCCAAGGCTCCGGCACATTCGTCGCCAGCCGCGTGGAAAAGAGCTTCTCCAAACTTTCCAGCTTCACCGAGGACATGACCTCGCGGGGAAAGACACCACGATCAGTGTGGTTGAGAAAATCGCAAGGTGTGGTTTCGCCTGAGGAAGCGATGTCGACAGGTTTTGCGCCAGGAACGCCGGTTTACCGCTTCAACCGCTTGCGTTATGCCGATGACACGCCGATGTCGCTGGAATTCTGCACGGTGCCGACTTTCGTGTTGCCATCGGTAGATGCGGTGCAGTCCTCGCTTTACGACGCGTTGGAAAAGGCCGGTTTTAGGCCGCGCCGCGCCTTGCAGCGCTTGCGCGCGGTGCCACTGACCGCGCCGCAGACCGAATTGCTGCATGGCAAAGAGGGCGACGCCGGGCTTTTAGTAGAACGGCGGGGCTTTTTGCAGGACGGTCGCATCGTCGAGTTTTCCCAATCCTATTATTGCGGCGACACCTACGATTTTGTCGCCGAGCTGACCACTTCGGAGTAGATGCGCGTGCTGGAATCGCAGACCTTGATGTTCCGTGAAGCCGCAGAAGCCCCTGCCGTGATTGCAGAACAATTCGCCGCCAACGCCACAGCCATTGCAGCGGTTTGCGCACGCTTAAAAGCGCGAAAGCCGCGCGCAGCGATCACGCTGGCCCGTGGCAGTTCGGATAATGCGGCGACCTTCGCCAAATATCTGATCGAAACCAGGCTCGGCATTTTGACGTCCTCGGCCGCGCCCTCGATCAGTTCGATCTACAACGGCGCCAAAGCGGATCTGAAAGACACGGTGCTGATCGCCACGTCGCAATCAGGTCAGAGTCCCGACATCGTCACGGCTCTTGGGGCCGCTAAAGCGGCGGGGGCTTTTACCATCGCCTTCGTCAACGTGATGGATTCCCCCTTGGCCCAGCAAGCGGACGTCGCTTTTGCCTTGCATGCCGGAGCCGAGCGCAGCGTGGCGGCGACGAAATCCTATTTGGCGACTGTGGCCGGTATCGCGCAACTGGTCGCGACCTGGAGCGATGATGAAGCGCTCACCAACGCGCTGAAAACATTGCCCGCGCTTCTGGCGCAGGCCTGGGAGCTCGATTGGAGTCGAGCCGTCGAACGGTTGGCCAAGGCGCGAGATCTTTATGTGATTGGACGCGGCATCGGCTTTGGCGGTGCCCAAGAAGCCGCTCTCAAGCTGAAAGAAACCTGCGGCCTGCATGCCGAAGCCTTCAGCGCCGCCGAAGTGCGCCATGGCCCGATGGCACTCGCCAAAGCCGGCTTTCCAGCGCTCATCCTGTCGCAAAACGATGAAACACGGCCGGGCATGCATGAATTGGTGGACGCCCTGGCCGCCAGCGGCGCCGATATTCTACTTGCGGGCTTTGACGATTCGCGAGCGATCAACCTGCCATCGCTGGAGGCTCATCCCGCGTTACAACCTATTTTGCTTCTGCAAAGTTTCTACCGGATGGCCGAGCAGCTTTCGCGGGCGCGTGGCTTCAATCCCGACAATCCGCCCCATTTGCGCAAAGTCACCGAGACCGTCTGATGATTACAGCTTTTCGCCACGGCCGTATCGTAACTGCGCAAGGCCTTGTGCACGGGCAAAACGTATTGTGCGCGGACGGTCGCATTCTTGGACTTGTGAGCGATGACGCCGTGCCAAGCGCGGCGCTGAACGTCGATCTCGACGGCGGCGTTCTCATGCCCGGCTATCTTGATGTGCAGGTTAACGGCGGCGGAGGTGTTCTGTTCAACGACGAGCCTACCGTCGAAGGCCTTCGCGCTATCGCACGCGCCCACGCCGCTTTCGGTACCATGGGGTTGATGCCGACCATCATTTCCACCGATATTGCCAGCATCGCCAAAGCCATTGCGGCAGTTGACGAGGCCATCGTCCAAAAGGTGCCTGGTATTCTGGGCATCCATATCGAAGGACCCTATCTCAGCCCCAAGAGGCGCGGCATCCATAATGCCAAGGCGTTTACGCCGCTGGATGACGACGCCTTAAGCGTGCTGTGTTCCTTGAAGCACGGAAAGACCATGGTCACGCTGGCGCCTGATGCGGTCCCGCTGGCGGCTGTCGCAGTTTTGGTAGCAGCAGGCGTCATCGTCTGCATCGGCCATTCCGATGCCAGCTATGAGCAGACGAGAGCCGTTCTGCACGCGGGGGCGCGAGGCTTCACACATCTCTTCAATGCTATGTCACCCCTGCTGACGCGCGCGCCCGGCGTGGTTGGAGCCGCGCTCGACGATTGCGACAGCTGGTGCGGTATCATCAGCGACGGCCACCATGTCCATCCGGCCGCCTTGCGCGTGGCCTATGCTTGCCGCGGCACGGAAAAGTTGATGCTGGTGACTGATGCTATGCCGCCGGTCGGCAGCACGCAGAAAAGTTTTGTCCTGCAAGGCCGTACGATACGCGTCGAAAACGGACTCTGCCTGGGCTCGGATGGGACGCTGGCCGGTAGCGCCACCGATATGGCCACGGTGGTCCGTAAGGGCATGGAATTCCTGAAGGTCCGTGATTTTACCCTTGCCGCCAAACTATCGAGTAGCAATGCTGCTGCCTTTCTTGGGCTTGGCGAGGAGGTTGGCGTTATCGCGGCAGGCGCACGCGCCGATTTCGTGCTGGTGGACGATACCTTCAACCTGCAGCGCAGCTTTATCGGCGGCATCGTGCTAGACGCATAACAGCTCTGCGCCGTCAACGGGTCATGCCGCTCTATGTAAGATTCACGGCATAAAGCGCGTGATGTGTGAGGATGAAGAGCGTCTGATGGTTCGCACCGCCAATGACGAGCTGTAAAGGCCGCTCCGGCACGTCAATCTGGCCCACCTCTTCGCCTTTGGCGCTGTAAACGAAGATTTGCCCATTGGCCACGTAGACCCGGCCGGCGCTGTCAGCCACCACACTCTCGCCGCCACGTTCGGCAAAAGGCTTGAGATCGCTGAGGCCGCCACCTAGCTCCATTTTGGCGGTGTAAGTCCGCGCCTCAGACTCGTTGCTGATATAGGCGCGCGTGCCGACAACAGCCTTGATGAAGCCGTAACTGTCCAGGGCATGCGAAAAGCGCCAGCCGCGGTTGTCGGGCGGGCCTTGATGCACCACGTGATAGGCCGGTAGGACTAGACTACCATCCGGCGAGACATATTCTTGACGCGGAGCGGTGGCGGCATCAGCGGTAAAGAGTTCTGCCAATGTTTTGAAGTGGTCATGCGCTGGATCGTATTGATCCCTGAACTCGCCGTTGACCCACCAATTGACCGGCACGGCGACTTCCACCGGCGGATGCGCCGCTGTGGGCGTTTGACTAATCGGTGTGATCGCGCCATCGGGGTTGAGGCTGAAGACAGCGCCATCGAAACCAGCGGAAGAAAGGACCAGCAGATTGTCCGAGTGATCTACAGCCAGATTGACGGCATCGAGCGGGTGGTCGTTTACAACGCGAAGACCTGGCTCCGGCGCCCAACTGTAAATGCGCTGGAAGATACGATCAACAAAATACAGCGTGCCACGGGAATCGACGGCCCCACCGCCGAGAGCGAAGAAACCGTCAGCGAGTTTGGCGACAACCGGGGTGGTGGGCGCCGCGGCTATCATAGGGTTGGACGAAATATCCAGGGAGGCGAATTCGCGCTCACGGACCTGTAACCCACGGCCGACATCAACAATCGCGTTTTCATAGGGGAATTTGTTGGCCCGCAGATAGGTGATGCAGTCCTCACCCTCACAACTCGTGTAACCGCTTTCGCCATTCACATGCACATTGTGGAAATGAATCGCGCTGGACTTGCTGACCTCAACCGCTGAGCGCGCCGGAACCAAGGTGCGGGTGACGCGATAGGCGTGGTAATTGGCGATCAGAATGTCATGGGAATCGCGGATCTCGAGTGACACAGCGTTGCCACTCTCGCGGTATTCTTCTTCGGTCTGCGGCGCCAGAAACTCCCAATTGGCCACCCGGTCCAGTACAATTTCGTGCCGGACATGATGCTCGACCGACATTTCGTAGGCATGCCCGGGTGTGGTTGTGTCGGAAATATAGAAACCCGCGCCCGCAAAGGTGTTGGGGCTCCAGCAGCCGATGAAAGTGCCACCGCCCCCTTTTGTCACCCAAAGGCTGGGATATTGTCCGTCCCACCGCGGCGATGGCTTGGTGTTGAAAAACTCTGACGGAGATGGAGTCGCGGTTTGAGCAGCCCCGAAGGGCGTGGACGTGGCGGCGCCCGGAAAATCCTTGCCGAGCGCGAGTTGGAACTTGATATCTTCAACCAAAGAATCGGCGCCCGCCAGCCACAACAGAGCGGTGGCGCGCGGATTGATGTCGCCGGTGTAGAGGCCGACGCCGGAGATGATGGCGTCTCCGCCGGCCGCCGATTCGATCAAAGGCTTCGGCGTTGCCACGCCCTGATAGCCCGGAACCTGATCCGGCAAAAAGATCTCTGTCTGGGTCGGATGCAGCGCAATCAGCACCGTATGGGGCTTCAAATGCAGCGTGTCAGTAACCTTGTAGAAGCCGGACGGCAGATAGACGACGCGGTGGTTGTCAATAGCCCGCTGCAGCGCCACGGTATCGTCGGCCTTGCCGTCGCCCACAACGCCAAGATCATGTACATTGGACCATTCCGATACCGCCGGTAAAGCGCGGATTGCTGGCGCGCGTTCAAGCGGAAGGACATCCAGCGCCGCCACCTCCGCGGTCGTGGAGATCCTGCCCATCTGCCCCACACCGGGCAATGCCAGACCGTGGCTGAAGGCCGCCACACGGTAGAACCGCCCCTTGCCGTCAACGGTTTTTCCGCTATCGCGGAAGCGGGCAAAAACCGGCGTGTCAGCGGCCAGCGCGTTCTCGAAACCGATCTGGGTATAAACGTTAGTTTCGTTGGAGATGATGATCGCAGCCTTTTTGACCTGCTCGAAACGAACGTCTTTGCCCCAAAGCTGGTCGTCATAGCCGCGGTCGATATCGATCCCGACAGGCACATTGCGGATTACTACATTGACCAGAGTGAGGCCGACTTCGTGTTCACGAATGGCGGCGGCGCGCTGCCCATCGAAACTGGAATCAACCACCATAAATTGCCAAGCGGGCGAGGTTTTCTCGGTCACGATGCCATAACGGCCACCGTGAAAATGGACGTCCCGGATCAGGTTGCCGGCTTGGTAGATGCCCGCAAATCCTGAACCCAGGCGCAAATCCATGTGGCTGAGAAAGGCGTGCTGGGCTACCCGAAAACGGATGGCGGCAGCTGCCGGATTACCCGAGCCGATTTCAACATCGACATTGCTGATCGCGGAATAAAAGGTGCTCGAATTGGCGTCCGCGATTTTGGGGTCAAAAGGCACCACTGTCGGCGGCGGAAAAGGCACATGCGGAATGACGCCGCGCTTGGCGCCGGTGAAAACCATCATATTGGCGACGCCGCGCTGGAAGCCGGGCGTGTGATTGGCCAGCACCAGTGTTGGGTGGTTCGGCCCGGTGCCGTAGAGACGGACACCGGGCCACACCAGGATCGTGCGGCTTATGCGGTAACGGCCGGAAGGGAGGAAAACAATCCCGCCGCTACTTTCACCTGCCCGATCGATGGCGGTTTGAAGCGCCGCCGTATCGTCCGCGATGCCATCACCTCGCCCCACCACGGTGATGGCACGTGGATCAGAAGGTGCCGTGGCAAAGACCGAGGTCGTCGCCAAAGCTGGTCCGGCCAGCACGGTTAGGGCAGCGGCGAACCCAAAAAAGCAAGCGCGTGAAATGTTCATTTCTTGAAAACTCAAATCACAAACTGAAGCGTACACCCACCCGGTAGATCCTCCCCTGCACATCATAGAGAGCTGGATTAAGATCAAGTCCGGTATTAGTTTGCGGCATCGCCACCGGGTCTTTGTCAAACAGGTTGTCGATCTTGAAGTAGGCCTTCACAGCATCTGTGATGTTGTAGGTTCCGCCGACGTCGACATAAAGCACGCCTGGCATTGAATTGTTGTCAAGGGTCGGGTTATTGCCTGTGGAAACGGGGCATCCCGTCGAACAGACGACATATTTGCGATCGATGACACCATCGCTGAACCAACGCTCGGTCAACGTGATACCCATCTCGTCCGTATCCCAGCTTTGGACGAAGAGCGCTTTCCAATGCGGCGTGGCGCCGGCGTTGGTGCCGGCCGTCTGCGAGTTGGCAGCATTGGGTATGCCAGGATTGGTGAGGAACGTGCCGACATTGGTCGCCAAACCGTGCACCGCGAAATGTCCGGGAACACCCCAATCCTCAAGGCCGAATTGGTAACTCGCTTCGAGGTCAAAGCCTTCGGTAAAGATCGATGCCAGATTGAATTGTTGGACATTGACATAGGGTGTGACGCCACCCGGCGGGCTGAAGTTGAAGGCACCGCAAGTTTGCCCAATACCGGATTTGCAGAAGGTCACGATCTGGTCAGCCGTGAGGCTGGAGATGCCATTGGTTAGTTTGATCCGATAATAATCGAGCGAAGCGCTGAAGCCAGGCGCCCAATCAGGCTGCGAGAGCACGATGCCCACTTCGATGTTACGCGCGACTTCCGGTTTGAGTGCGGTATTGCCGACAACGTTTTGCAGGACCGTGAGAGTTGTGGGCGGCGTGGTGAAGGGATTGGTGAAACTCGGTAGCGTCGTTGTGACGGGCGCCGCGAACAATTCCGACAGGTTCGGCGCGCGCACATCGCTTGACGTCACAGCCCGTAAACGGACCCCTTCTAACGGGGTTTCCCAGGTGCCACCAATCTTCCAGGTATAGACCGTACCGGAAGTGCTGTAATCCGTGATGCGGCCGGCCACGTTCAAGTTGGCTTTGCCGAAGGAGGCGGAATCGAGGAACGGAATGTTGGTCTCGACGAAGCCTTCCTTAACGTCGTACTTCCCGTTACCATCGTGATAATTGCCAGCAAACCAATTGTTGCCCGCCGTGCTGATGACTGGATCGGCGGGATAGGTTGCGTTGTAGACATTGGTGCTGCTGATACCGCTGCCGTAGGGATCGGCGTTGACGCGGTAGAATTCCCTGCGGTATTCGCCGCCGAATGCCACCGACACCGGTCCCGCCCAAAGCGAGAAGGGCTCGCCGTTGATGGCAATACTGGCCGCGTCTTGGGTCTGATAAGTATGCTGGAACGGACCGGGCGACGGCTCCAAATAGGCCAAGGCTGATGCGCTGGGCGCGGCGCCGCCGATAATATTGAGCGGCTGGCAACCATTGGCGCGCGCGGTGGCATCACCGCAGACTATCTGGCCATTGAGCACGACGGCGTTGATTGCGTTATTGTAGCGCGGCGAGACCAGAATATTGCGAACGCGGATGTCGCTAATTTCCTCACCGCGTTCATAATAGGCGTCGTAACGCCAGGTCGTGCCGCCCAGATTCAGCTTGCCGTCCGCGCCCAGCACGACGCGCAGCTGCCGCCGCGAAGTATTGACGTGGATGTTCGGCAGCATGGCATCGTCGGTGCCGATCTTAAAGCTGGTGATGCTGTTGGTGGCGCATGCCGTCATGATCACAGCCGGTACGTAGGGATTCGAGCACTGGACGGTGATGCCGGATTTTTGGGCGCCAGGATTGGGCTGATTGTTCGAGGTCACCCGCGCCCAGTTGACAGTGGCATAGATTTCGTTGTCGGAATTGAGGTCGAAGCCAACCCGGCTATAACCATCCAGACGTTTAATACCCGACTGCAGGGTCGCGCCGATGCCGACACTACCCGTGCGATCGCCGCCCAAGCAGAATCCGACATAACAACCGGTGACGTTACCGGCCGAATCCTTCGCTGGAACACCGTTGGATCCATAGACAAACGTGGACGGAACGCCGTTGATGTCGAAGGCTGTGCCCTGCAAGGGCCCCGCGGAGATTAGCCCGTATTTAGAATAAGCATAAGCCTGGGCATGCTGGCGATTGAGGTATTGCGGCGATCCATTGTTGGTGATGCCGGTGTTGACCAGAGTCGCGGCGTGAAACCAGTTTCGGCCATTCGCGGCGGCCTCGCCAAATGCGCCAGGAGGGATGCCATCCTGATGGTCGTATTCGCCTGAGACCTCTACGTGCAGCCGATCGCTGAAGAAGGATTCACCAGCGGCGGCTTGCAGCAAATACTGCGCATCGTCGCCATAAGTGGTGATGCCACCCTGGACATTGCCTTTAAAGCCCGTGAAATGCTTGTCAGTGATGAAGTTGACGACACCACCGATGGCATCAGAGCCATAGCTCGCCGAGGCTCCGCCAGTCACGACGTCCACACGCTGGACAAAAAGTTGGGGAAACAGGCTGATGTCGGGAAAGCCTTTGACGTTGGCGCCTACTACACGCTGGCCATCGAGTAGGGTCAAAGTGCGGGTGGTTCCCAGACCACGCAGTGAGAAGGAGCTGAGGCCCTGCTCGCCACTGGAGGTACTGAAGGTGTTCACGGTAGTGCCCGATGACCCTTGTAGTGATGGCAGCTGCTGCAACGTCACGAAAATATTGGGCTCAGCGCTTTTCTCAATTTGCTCTATTCCCACCATGGTAGTGGGCGTGGGCGCCGCAAAGCCAGTGGCCTGAATGTGCGAGCCTGTGACGACGACCGATTCGAGCGTATCTGTTTGTCCGCTCGTGCCCGTTTGCGCCGCAGCCGAAACAGCAAATGACATGGCTGAGATAGCCACCAAGCTCGTGGATGCCATGACGGCTTTCAACACAGCTAGGCGCCGCGGCGCAACGGTTGACACTGCATCGTCGCTCTGTCGCATTGATCTTCTCTCCCCGACTATGTTTTATCCGCTCCCGACTGCTTCGATAGCGGTCCCAATCTTTTCGTCGGGATAGTATTGCTATCGAACAGTTGCCTTCCGCCTTGCTCCCGAGATGCAGGAGAATTCTGACTCTGGCGTCGGGTGATGATATCGGGAGTTTTCGCGCGCACATCCTCGACCATGGTCGTAGTTTTCAGCAGCGCCGGAAGCTTCGACAATTGATTGTGGTCACACACCTTTGTGAGACCGGTAACAGTGTGGGAATACAGCGACGTGCCTGATTATTTTCGTGACATAGCACCGCTGGCTTTCCTCATCATGGGTGTGAGCGGCAGCGGAAAATCGACTCTGGGCGTCGAACTGGCGCGCGCAATCGGTTGTGCTTTTTTGGATGGCGATACGTTTCACACGCCAACTGCTATTGCCAAGATGCGCTCTGGGCATCCATTGACCGACGAGGATCGCTGGCCTTGGCTCGATCGTCTGGGGGGCGCTGTCGATGCCGAAATAGCGGAGAAAGGCATCGCGGTGGCGGCGTGCTCCGCCTTACGGAAGGCTTACCGCGATCGCTTGCGAAACGCGATCAAGGCGCCGATTTGTTTTGTTCTACTGGACGTCGAACAGCAAGAATTGTTGCGCCGGTTATCGAGCCGCTCCGGTCACTATATGCCGCCCAGTCTGTTGTCCAGCCAGCTCGATACCTTGGAGCGCCCGACGAGTGATGAGTGCGTGATCACCTTGGACGCGCGCCAGACACCATCGCAGTTACGCGATCAGATCTTGACGCAGGTCATCAACAGCATGGCGTCGAAATAGGCCGCCGTTACGGCATCAAGCGTTTACGGCCTTCCGCAAGATGCCAGCGCATCGCTAAGGCGGCACTGTCACCATCCTGCGCGCGAATAGCATCGACGATGGCTTCGTGCTCACGCATCATAGCGCCGATCACTTCAGGCGGGCGCATGCGTGAAATATCGACACCCGCGCGCATGATCTGCTCGACATCTTCGGTTAGGGCTTCGAAAGCCACCAAAAAAGCAGGGTTGGTTGTGGCCAAGACAATTTGGCGGTGAAGCTCCATATCTTCGGCATGGGCAGGCAGGCTGGAGAGAAGTGTTGCCCGCAATTTCTGCAAAGCATCGTCTATGCTCGCCATATCCGCGGCGGAGCGGCGCATTGCCGCCAAACGCGCGGCCTCCGCTTCCAGCACGAAACGGACTTCATAAGTGCCGATCGTGGCTGACAGATTGTCGGTCTGTGTGTAGGCAATGAGGCGGTCGGACGGGCGGTTCTTGACATAAGACCCCGCCCCACGGCGCGCCTCTGTAATGCCGTCGGAAGCCAGCCGCACAAGCGCTTCACGGACAATCGTACGCGATATACCAAACATTTCCGCGAGACTCACCTCCGAGGGAAGGCGGTCACCGACGCTGAGCTTTTGCCCGCTGATAAGCTCCACGATCCCAGAATATGCCTGATCGGCAAGCCGTCTGCCGCTCATGGATTGTCCTCAATCTTCTTCAGGGGTGACGACATCGCAGCTCCTAGAGAAATCGGCTTAGCACAAGAACCGTTGCAAATCCCATGATGGACACCACGGTTTCCAATACCGACCACGTTCGAAAAGTTGCGGGCGTGCTGGTCCCCAAATAGCTCTTGACCAGCCAGAATCCTGGATCATTGACATGCGAGAAGAACACCGATCCCGCCCCGATGGCCAGTACGATCCATTCCGGCGCAACACCCGAGGCAGCCACCACACCCGGCATAATCCCCGCAGCTGTAATGGTTGCCACCGTGGCCGAGCCGGTTGCAAGCCGTATGGCGACGGCAATCGACCAAGCCAACACTATAGGCGATAACGAACCTGCGGCGGCGAGGCGGGCCAACAAATCCGATAGCCCAGCACTCACCAAGACCTGCTTCAGCGCCCCACCAGTCCCAATGGCGAGCAAGATCGCACCAGCGGGCTTCATGGTTTCCTGCCAAATGGCCTGCTGCACCTCCGCCTTGCCCATGCGCGCCCCAAAGAGCAGCGGCAGCGCCACAAGGCAGGCTAGCAGCAAAGCCAACACCGGATTGCTCGCCAGCGACAGCCAGGTAAAATGCACTGCGATACTGGGCGGCAACAACACCTCAACTTGCCCAGCGCCAATCAGCAGAACTGGCAATAGCACCACAAGAAGGGCGCGCCAGGTCTGTGTAGAGTGAACGCCATTGACCCCAGGAAGGGTTGGGGTTGGTGCCAGCACGACACCGCGCGCTGTCAGCAGAGAGAGTAAGGGACCGGCCACAATCGCCGTCGGCGCGGCCACTAGCACACCGTAAAAAATGGTGAGGCCCAAATTCGCATTCAGCGTTGTGACCGCCAGCAAAGGACCTGGATGCGGCGGCACCAGCGCATGGATCACCGAAAGGCCGGTCAAGGCTGACAGCATCAAGCGCAGCTTGATGAAGTCCCGGTCCTTACTGGACGGCAAGGCGACAGCAGCGCTGGCGACAATCGGCAACAGCAACACCAAACCAGTTTCGAAAAAGAGCGGCAGCCCGAGCACAAGTGCCACCAGGAGACTCATCCACGGTGCCCGGCGCCTTTCAGCCGGGCCGATCATCATGCGCGCAAGGCCAGAAGCACCATCCGAGAGCTGCAGCATGGTTCCCAAAGCCAGCCCCAGCGCCACGACCAAACCAATACCGCCGAGGACATCGCCGACGCCCTTCTGCACCGCCTTGGCCGTGTCTGGCAGGGACAATCCGCTGAGTGGGCCGATGATAAAGGCACCGCACAGCAGCGCTACAAAGGGGTGCAAACGCCCGCGCACGATGAGAAAAATCGAGAGTCCAACACCGAACAGCGCGGCGAGAGCCAAGCGGCTGTCGGCCGCCATCATCGCCACGACGCCTTCAAACGCGGTCGCCCAGAAGCGCTGATTGTTGGCATAATTGTCCTCCCAGCGTGGTCATGTAACCTGACCGATCCGCCCCAGTTTTGGGTAAATCTGTATGACAGGTATTGGGTGGAACACGCAAGTATACGCATATTTTTCTTGTTTGTGGCTTTTTTGGCCTTGAACTTGTCCAACCAATTTGCGTAGCGTGTACTAAGTTGTCGCAGCACTAAAGACCGCGTGTGGTCATTGGTTGTTGGAGAAACAACAAAAGCACCGCAGGGAGGTGTTCTTGGAAAGCCTATCATCCTATGAGTTGGAAAGCGGCGAGTGTGGTCGCGACGCCGTTCCCACGCATTTAACGCCAATGCAGTGGAAAATTCTGCACGGGGTCCATTCGGGTCTTCTCAACAAACAAATCGCTTATGACCTGGGGATCGCCGAGGCGACTGTCAAAGCCCACATGACCGTGCTGATGCGCAAACTGAACGTACGCAACCGCACACAAGTGGCGCTCGCTGCCCAAGCTATGCAGCGCACGAGCCCGGCGCTGGTGCGCTGAGCCCATGCCGCAATGGCTAGGGGCGCGTTCTAGATGTGATGGTGCACCGCCTCCGTGCCGGTGACGCGCTTTTCGATGCTCCGCAGCGTCACATAGAAAACCGGCGTGAGGAAAAGACCGAAGAACGTGACACCGAGCATCCCGAAGAACACCGCAATACCCATGGCGTGGCGCATTTCAGCACCCGCGCCGGTGGACAACACCAGCGGCACCACCCCCATGATGAAGGCAAAGGAGGTCATCAGAATAGGGCGCAAGCGTAACCGTGCGGCCTCGACTGCCGCGGGGAAAGTCTTCTTACCTTGAATCTCGAGGTCGCGCGCGAACTCAACAATCAGGATTGCGTTTTTGCACGCGAGCCCGATCAGTACGAACAAACCAATTTGGGTGAAGATGTTGTTATCCCCGCCCGTCAACCAGACACCCCAGATCGCCGATAATAGACACATCGGCACGATCAAGATCACGGCCAACGGCAAGAACAGGCTTTCATACTGGGCGGCGAGTACCAAGAAAACCAACAGCACGCAGATAGGGAAGACCAGTAAAGCGGTATTGCCAGCCAGAATCTGCTGATAGGTCAGTTCCGTCCATTCGAAGTTCATGCCTTTGGGCAAGTTGCTTTGCAAAAGGCGGGCCATCGCCGCTTGCGCTTGCCCAGTCGAATAGCCGGGGGCGGGACCACCGTTCAGATCAGCGGCGCGAAAGCCATTATAGCGCATCGCGCTATCGGGCCCCGCGGTTTCGGTGACATTGATCATCGACCCCAAAGGCACCATCTGACCGCTGGCATTGCGGGTTTGCAATTTGGTGATGTCTTCCGGCTGCGAGCGGAAATGGCTGTCCGCTTGCGCGATCACCTGATAGGTGCGGCCGAATTTGTTGAAGTCGTCGACATAGATCGACCCCAGATAAATCTGCATCGTGTCGAAGACGTCTTGCACATCAACGCCAAGCTGCATGGCCCTGGTGCGGTCGAGCGTGGCGTCGAGTTGTGGCACACCGATCTTGAAGTTGGAAAAGACACCTGCCAAAGCGGGCTCGCTGCGCGCCTTGAGCTGGATGGCCTTCATCGCCTTATCAAGGGCTTCGTAACCCAGATCGGTGCGATCCTCGACTTGCAGCTTGAAGCCGCCGATGGTGCCGAGGCCCTGGACCGGCGGAGGCGGAAAGATGGCGATGATCGCGTCTTTCACGCCGGCAAATTTCTGCTGCAGCTTCTGCGAGATAGCGACACCGGACAAAGCAGCGGAAGGGCGCTCCGCAAAGGGCTTCAGAGTGACAAAGACGATGCCGGCGGACGGACTATTGATGAAGCCGTTGATCGAGAGGCCCGGGAAGGACACGGCGCTCTCGACCCCAGGCTCTTTCAGCGCGATAGCGGACATATCGCGGATTACCTTTTCGGTGCGGTCCAGCGTGGCGCCATCGGGCAGCTGCGCAAAACTGACGAGGTATTGCTTATCTTGGATCGGCACAAATCCGGATGGTACTAGTTGAAAGCCGATAAAGGCCGCCACCAGTAACGCCCCGTAGACACCGAGCGCGCGAGTTTTGTGGCCAAGCGCGCCGGTCACGCCGCGGCTGTAGCCATCAGAACTGCGACGGAAAAAGCGATTGAAGCCACGGAAGAACGGCCCAATCCATTTGTCCATCAAGCGCGTCAGCCCGTCCTTCGGGGCGTCATGCGCTTTAAGCAAGGTTGCCGCCAGAGCTGGTGAAAGGGTCAAAGAATTGAAAGCGGAGATCACAGTCGAGAACGCGATAGTGAGGGCGAACTGGCGATAGAACTGACCGGTGAGGCCGCTGATAAAGGCAATCGGCACAAAGACGGCGCAGAGCACGAGCGCAATGGCGATGATAGGCCCCGTCACTTCACGCATGGCGCGCAAGGTAGCGTCGCGCGGGTTTAAACCTTCTTCGATTCCACGCTCGACATTCTCCACTACCACGATGGCATCATCGACCACGATACCGATCGCCAGCACCAGCCCGAACAGCGACAGCGCATTGATCGAAAAGCCGAACATATACATCGCCGCAAAGGTGCCGACGATCGAGACCGGCACCGCTAGTAGCGGAATGATTGAGGCTCGCCAAGTTTGCAGGAATAGGATCACCACCAATACGACGAGCGCGATGGCTTCCAGAAGGGTGTGGACGACCGCCTCAATCGAACCGCGCACGAAGACGGTGGGATCGTAGGCAATACGATATTCGACGCCTGGCGGAAAATTCTGGCTTAGCTCCGCCATTGTCTTGCGCACGGAATCCGAGATCTGGATGGCGTTGGAGCCTGGGGCCTGAAAAATTGGAATGGCCACCGCCGGGTTGTTGTTGAGCAGCGACCGCAGGCCGTATTCGGAGGCATCGATCTCCACCCGTGCCACATCTTTCAACCGGGTGATGGTGCCACCAGCGTTCTTGATAATAACGTCAGAGAATTGTTCGGGATCGGTCAGGCGGCCCTTGGCGTTGATCGGCAGCTGTAAGGCCCCTTTAGCACTGTAGGGTGGGCCGTTGATGACACCGGCAGAGACCTGAACGTTCTGGCGGCGGATAGCGCCCACCACCTCGTCCGCCGTCAGGCCGCGTTGGGCCACCTTTTGGGGATCGAGCCAGATGCGCATGGCGTAATCGCCCGAGCCGAACATCTGCACACTGCCAACCCCCGAAATTTTGGCAAGCTGGTCCTTGACGTTAAGCACGGCGTAATTGCGCAGGTACAGCATGTCATAGCGGTTATTAGGCGAGACCAGATGAACCACCATGGTCAGGTCCGGTGAACTTTTCACCGTTGTGACGCCAAGATTGCGCGTCACCTCGGGCAAGCGCGGCAGCGCTTGATTGACTCGGTTCTGCACCATCTGCTGCGCCAGATTGGCGTCCGTCCCCAGCTTGAAGACGACCGTCAGGGTCAAGGAGCCGTCAGACGCGGCCTGCGAGGACATGTACAGCATGTTCTCGGTGCCGTTGATTTGCTCCTCCAATGGCGTCGCCACCGTTTCGGCAATCACCTTGGGGTTGGCGCCGGGAAATTGCGCTTTGACCACGACCGAGGGCGGCACCACCTCGGGATATTCCGAGATCGGCAGTTGGGTGATAGCGATTAGCCCCGCCAGAAAAATGATGATCGAAATCACCCCGGCGAAAATCGGCCGGTCGACGAAAAACTTCGAGAGGCTCATAAAATTATATTCCGTTTCAATAGTCACAGCCGTTTGAAAATCACGGGGCCTTAGCGGGTGGCAGCCGAACGCGGCGAGGCTTCAGCGATTTGTGTGGCGGTTTGAACCACAGCCCCGGGGGCGACATGCTGCAGACCGTCGATGATCACCCGATCACCCGCGTGCAAGCCGTGCAGCACTTCGCGTTCACCATCCACACCGGGGCCCAGCACCACTTCACGGAAGGCGGCTTTGCTAGCAGCGTCGATAACAAAGACGAAGCGCTTGTTCTGGTCAGTGCCGATGGCGCCTTCCGGCACGAGCAGGGCGCCGTGATCAATCTGGCTGCCCAATTTGACGGTGGCGAACATGCCGCTGATCAGGGCACCGTCTTTATTATCGAAACGAGCGCGGGCGCGAATGGTGCCGGAACCGGTGTCGATCTTGTTGTCGAAGCTGTAGATGGTGCCGCGATAGACGTGGCCGGCATCTCCTTGCAACGTGAGCTCCACCGGCACTGCCTGCTCGGTGGTTTGGTTGGCTACTCTGCTGCGCATCAAGTTTAAATAGGTCGGCTCATCCACTTCGAAATCGGCATAGATGCCGTCTGTCGAAACGATGGAGGCCAGCAAGAGGGCGGTCGGTCCCGCAGTCACCAAATTGCCGATGGTGATCTCGGGGCGACTGATGCGCCCCGAGATCGGCGCCCGCACATAGGCATGCTCAACATCTAACGCCGCTTGCCGTAGCGCTGCTTCGGCGACTTGCACATTGGCGATCGCCACTCGGGCCGCATTGACGCGTTGATCGTAAGCACTTTGGGCGATGGCTTGTGCCTTGAGCAGGCCAGCCCCGCGGTCGAATTCCGTTTTGGCCAGAGCCGCGGAGGCGGTAGCCGAGGCCAGATCGCCACGCGCTTTGGCAGCACTGGCCTCATAGGCCCGAGGATCGATGACGAACAAGATGTCGCCAGCATGTACCATCTGGCCGTCCCTGAAGCGGATCTCAGTCACCCGGCCGGTAACCTCGGGACGGATGTCGGCCGCATCAACCGCCTGCATGCGACCAGAAAAGGACGACCAAATGCGCACATCGCGGGGGGTTATGGTGCGGGCCACCACGGGAACCGGTGCCGCGGCTGCTGGGCCAGCACTAGCCCGCCCGCTTTCATGGGTAAGGAAAAAAACCGCCAAAACCGCGGCAAATGCCACACTGCCCAGGAGATAAGGACGATTCCGCAGATGGGTTGTAAAAGCTATCATGGCGCCCCACATTGTGTATTGAGCATCACAGATATGGCCGATCCGGCGTTTTTCAAGAGATTTTTGTAATGAATGGCACAAAAAAAACGCCCTGCGTAAAGTTGGGGCGGCCCCGGGAGTTCGACCTCAATGCCGCCCTCGACCAGGCGATGCAGGTGTTCTGGCGTAAAGGCTATGAGGGCGCCTCGATGGCGGATTTGACCACGGCGATGGGGATCAATTCTCCCAGCGTTTACGCCGCCTTCGGCAGCAAACACGGCCTCTTCAAAGCCGTACTCGATCATCACGACAAGACGCGGGCCGGGTTTTTGCGCGACGTGCTTGCCGCTCCCAGCGCCAAGGATGCCGCGTCGCGCTTTCTTCTGGGCGTGGCCGAACACGCCACCGATCCCGGCCATCCTCCGGGTAGCTTGTTGGTGCAAGGCGGGCTGACCTGTGGCGACGCCGCGGCAAAAATTCCTGAGGAAGTCGCGCGTCACCGCGCCGGTGCTGAATTGACCTTGCGCGAACGTTTTGAATGCAGCACCGCTGCCAAGGAATTGCCCTTAGGGGCCCAGCCCCCCGCCTTGGCGCGTTATCTCATCGCGGTGGCCAATGGCATGTGCGTACAAGCTTCGTCCGGCGCAACGCGGGAAGAACTGCAGCAGGTCGTGCAATTGGCCCTTTCCGCCTGGCCGGAACCGGCGACGGGCGGAACAACGCCATCGTGTGAGACGGCCAAGAAATAACCAGCTTCAGAGGGCTGCGCCGCAGGACTTTCGTATCACAAGTTGGCAAGGCAGTACGGTGGGTTCAGCCTGTTCACCACGCATGAGCTTCAGCAGCGTATCCACCAGCACTTCACCTGCCAGATGGGTGTCCTGCCTCATTGTGGTGAGAGCTGGCGTGATCATACTAGCGACCGGGATGTCATCAAAGCCGACGAGCGAAACATCTTCCGGCACCCGGTAGCCTTTTTCATGCAAGACCTGCAAAGCGGCAATGGCGATGAGATCGCTTGCAGCGAAAATGCCATCGACCGGAACGCCGTAAGCGATGAGATGGCGCATGGCTCTCTCGCCATCGGGTAGCGCACTAACAGCGTCCTGCTGCAATTGCGGCAGCACCGGCAAATCCGCGGCGCGCAAAGCATCGACATAGCCACGGTAGCGTCCGAAAAATTCCGGATAATGCTCCGAGGCACAGCCAAGAAAGGCAATGTTGCGGCGACCAAGAGAAATCAAATGGCGGGTCGCTTCCAAGCCACTGGTGTAGTCGTCGCAGCCCACCGACAGGCCCGGATGGTTTTTCAACGTCGCACCGTAATGAACGAAATGTGTACCCTCTTCGACGAGACGCTCAAGTTCGGCACTATAGGTCACGAAATCATCATAGCCCAAGAGGATGATGCCGTCCGCGCGACGGCTGTCTTCGTAATCGATCCGCCAGTTGCTTGAGAGATGTTGGCACGAGATCAAAAGATCGTAGCCGCGCTTGGCGCAAGCCCCAGTGATCGAGCCCAACATTGACAGAAAGAACGGATTGATCAGTGACGCGTTGAAGCGCTGATCCTCGAAAAAGAGGATGGCGATGGTCAGGGACCGTTGGCCGCGCAAGTTCGAGGCGTTCTTATCGACCTTGTAGCCAAGTTCCTTGGCGATAAAGGCGACGCGCCGACGCGTGATCGGACTAATGGTGGGATCACCACGTAACGCGCGCGATACTGTGGGCTGCGATACGCCAGCCTTACGAGCAATGTCGAACGAGGTCGGTCGTGGAACCGATCCGGGATCACGCGTGGGTTTCTCTCCCATCGGCCTTTTTTCTAAGTCCTGATGCTTCGCCACCATGCCACAAATTCGCAACAATAGCAGGGTGGTGGCCACAAATCCGCGCGAGGCGAAGCACAACTTCTAATTGTGTCACACAACAAAAAAGGGCCCGCTAACAATGCGGGCCCCAGTCGGTTTGCAGGAAAGCCTAGTCCACTGAGAGGTGCGTTACGAAGATCAATATTTGAGACGAACAGCAAATTGCAGCAAACGCCCGCTCCGGCTCCAGCCGGTATCAAGCTTGACCACCTTGGCTTTCGGCGAAAGGGACGTGTCGCCGAATATCTGCTGCTGGAACACGACCGGTGTGTCGAGAAGGTTGGAGCCGTCGAGCGACACTTCCATATGGTCATTCACCGAATAGCGGATCGAACCATCCAGGAAGCCAGCAGACTTCTGATACATCGGCACGCCGGTACAGCAATCGAGGTTGTCGGTCAGGAAGGACGAACGCCAGTTGTAGGCGAGACGAAAGCCAATCGGTCCCTTTTCGTAAAGCGCGACGATATTGTACGCATCGTCGGAGATGCCAGACAGGCGATGCGAATCCATGACCGCATTGTCAACCTGGTTACCACCGCCATAGGCAATCGTGCTGCCAGCGATATAGCCCGGCTGCACTGCGAGATTGGCGTTGTGAATCCCGGCTTGGTGGGTGTGGGTGTAGTTGAGCTGTGTACCCAGACCATCAAACGGCGCCGGCAGGAAGTCGAAGAAAGCCTGATAGGCCATCTCGAAGCCCCACAACTCGCCGCCGTTCGGGGAATTGACCGGACCACGGACTAAGATGTTTTGGGTCGAGCCATTGTTGGTGATGGCGCGTGTGACATCGCCATAAGAGATGCTGTTGTTCAACTCTTTCAAGAACATGTCGGCAGTGAACGAGCTGGATGCGCTGAAATAATGCTCGAACGTCGCGTCATATTGCCAAGAGGACATCGGCTTCAGAGCCGGGTTGCCCGCGTTGGCAATGAACGTGAAGTTATAGCCGGTTACGTTCGCCGCTGTATGCGCCGCGGTCGGCGAGTTGTAGGTCACGTAAGGCGACGTATTGCTGGTGTCGATAGCCGGCGCACTGATGCCGACAAAGTTGCGCAGATATCCAAAGTCCGGACGCGCAATAGCTTCCGACACGGCGAAGCGCAGAAGTGAATTGTCGGTCAGATCAAACTTGATATTGGCGCTGGGCAGCAGGTTGTATGAGGTTTTGCCATAGCTATTGAGACCAGAGGCACCATTGCTAAACGCACCAAGCGCGGGCGTTAGCCAACACCCGATGTTGGTGACGTTGTTTCCAGTCAAGGGCGCGTTGCAAGGCGGAGTGGACGGCAAGGTGTTGTTGGCATACCAATCGTGGGTCGGGTACGAAATGCCGCCCGTACTGAGCATTTCGGTCCTGATGTAGCGGGCACCGATATTGCCCGACACTGGAATACCGAAGACCGCCAGACTGTCACCGCCAAAGCCGATCATAAGATAGCCAGCCGTCGTCTTTTCCTTGACCTGCAGCACTTCCGACGGCAGATAGCAGTTGGTCGTGCCGCTGCGCAAACAGATCGGTGTCCACGAGCCGGCATTCTGCGTCGTCTTTTGACCCAGAGCCAAACCAGCGGCATTGGGATCTTTCAGAATGGAATCCTTTAGCCAGACGGTATCACCGGCATTGAAGACGTTGCCGTTGTAGAAATCGCCAAGGCTTTGGGTTTCCCAGATGCCCGAGCCATACCCCTGGAACGTGTTGGAGTTGCCGCACGACGTCGGATAGGCCGAGGGCGTCGTATTATCGATGCTAAACGCGGGCCCATTGCACAACCAGGGCTGGGCGACAGGGCTCCAGTTATAGGCTGAGTAACGTACCACCTGATTGCGATTGGCATAACGCACGCCGGCCTTGATATAGCTCAGCCATCCGTTGTCGACGTCGTATTGGACATCGCCACGCAGCGCGATTTCTTGGGCGTTGTTCAGCTCTTTGTGATCCTGCACGAAGGCGCTGTAGTAATTGTGCGGGTTGGTCAGGAAGCCCGGCGCATAATTTACGTTGTCGCCCGGCAGTAAAGTGATTTGGGGCGCGCCATTGCCGTCGCGTTGGTACTTGGCGTTGACCAGGATATCATCGGCCACCAACACGTCGTTATTGCCAGTCTTCGCGCTAATGTACTGGCCGTCAAATGTCGTATGCAGTTTGCTAGTCACGTCCCACTGCAGATTGGTGGAAAGATCCCGCGTGCCTTCCGAATGATCGAATATGCGTGACTGGTTTTCGAGTGTCACGCCATTAGTGGCCGAATTGACGCACGGATGACCAACGCCGCACCAATTTACATAGGGCAACCCTGGTACCACCGAAGCAATATCGATGGCGTGTTGGTAGGTGCCACCACCGTTCCACCCACCAATCGGATTGGCCAACACCCCGGATTTTAGCGTGCCGTCGGGATTAAAGGTAAAGGCGGAGGTGCCGAAAGCCGGCAGTAATGGTGCCGAAGACATCGGATTGAAGCCAGGAGCCGCCCACATACCGAATAGATTAATGTTGGAACTATGCTCGAGCCAAGCGTTGCGATAGTTCGATTCATTGTACTGGAAATTCCAGCGAAGGTCCTTGTTGGGGTTCTCGTACTGCAAGGCAAAGGATTTTCCTTCGCGCTTGCGATTGTAATTAACCCGCGAATAGTTGACTTCGTCGGGTAAATACTGCCAGCCGCTGCCACCATAGGGTGTTGCCGTACAGGGGATCGTTCCGTTGTTAACGATCGCAGAACCATTTGGGTTCGTCGCGCCAGCGGAGCAGACTGTGCCGGTGCGCATCATGGTAACTGAGTTGGTCTGTGTCACGACATGCGAATTGGCATAGCCCAGCACGAAGCCGATGCGGCCATATTCGGTATCGAAATTTTTGCCCGCCACACCTGAGTAGTCGAAGGTTACGTCGTCAGAGCGGTCGTTGTAGTTCACCTTGCCTGACAGCGAAAGAATATGGTCGTCGGCATCGAACGGCAAACGAGTGCGGATGTTCACCGTACCGGCAATGCCGCCTTCGATCATGTCAGCCGTCTGGTTCTTATAGACGTCGATGCCACCAATCATTTCCGGCGAGACGTCGTTGACATTCAGACCGCGATGGCCGTCCGCCGAGAAACTGTCCCGCCCGTTGAAGTTCGTTTGGACAAAGGTCAAACCGCGAACCAGCACGCCGGCAGCTTCGCCTGAGGGATGTGTGGTGTCATCGTCCGATTGCAGATGTGACACAGTAATGCCGGGAACGCGTTGGATGGCATCGGCGACGGACTTGTCGGGGAACACGCCGATATCGGTTGCCGTGATCGAATCAACAACGGTGTCCGCGTGACGCTTGATATTGACGGCACTTTCGAGCGAAGCCCTGACGCCGGTCACAACGATGGTTTCCATCGAGTTGTCGGACTCGGCCCAGGCCGGTGCAGCAACTGCGATCGCCGCTAAAACCAGCAACGACGAGCTTCCCCGCATAGCGGCCTTACGGCCGGAACTGCTATTGGTCATTTTTCGTATTCCTCCCAAATTTTTTTGCCGATTTTTTTGCACTGCTCCACGGGTTCCGCCGATCTGCGTCGGAGACGTCACGCATTAGAAAATGGACGGACCCACGGACCCCGGCCGGTTGCCACTTCCTGCACCCTGCCCGTTTCGAGAAACCTGGCATTGGCGAGATTCCCCCCTTACTCTGACGCGCCTTCCCATTCGGACATTTCTGGCCATTGACAGGTGGCGGCCCGTTTCGTCTACGCCGGTCGAACGACCATGCGTCTTCGGTCAGCATAATCTCGCCACACTGCTCAACGGCCAATCCCGCCGTATACGTATACGTGCGGGGCAACGGAACACAGTCAGCCATCTATTGTGTTTTCGCCACAGCGGGCTGGCGCGGCGCAAGATCGCAAAAACCGCTGAGGATCGAAGTATACGTATGCGCTGCAATTGGCAGCGTTGCCGCCGTGTCGATAATGCCGGGAGTTGGGTTTCCGTGCCCCTTCGACACTCAAGCGGTGTTGCTCCGCTTGAACAGCAAACTTTTGAGTTTTGTCATGCGGCTTCGGCGCGCTTTGAGTTATTGCCTCATTTGCCATCACGCCAAACAGTTAGGCGGATTGCGGGTCACGCCATCAGGGGCGCAGCGCCATGCATTTTGATGTGGCCATCTTCGACATGGACGGCGTGATCACCGACACGGCCCAGGTGCATGCGGCAGCCTGGAAGGAGACCTTCGATAGCTATTTACAGGACCGAGCTGCCTTGTCCGGAAACTTGTTCGAGCCCTTCACCCAGACCGATTATCTGGCCCATGTCGATGGCCGGCCGCGTTACGAAGGTGTCGATACCTTTCTACGCTCTCACCAAATAGACCTGCCCTTTGGTGACCCGGGCGACATGCCAGAGCAAGAGACCGTTTGCGGACTTGGCAATAGCAAAGATGCCAGCTTCAACCGCATTCTGCGCGCTCAAGGTGTAAAAGTTTTCGGCTCCACCATCGCTTTGATTCTGGCTCTGCGACGGGACGGCGTGAAAGTGGCCGTCGCCACTTCGAGTAAAAATGGCGCGCTGGTGCTGAACAAAGCTGGTATCGCCGAAATGTTCGAAACCCGGGTGGATGGCGTGGTCTCGGCCGAGTTGGGCCTGATGGGCAAGCCGGCACCGGACATTTTTGTCGAAGCTTGCGAACGGTTAGGTGCCTGTCGGCACCGCGCTATGATCGTCGAGGATGCGGTTACCGGTGTGCAAGCGGGTGTCCGCGGGCGCTTCGGCTTGACCCTCGGCGTGGCACGCGAAGGCAACAGCGAGGCGCTGCGCCAGCAAGGCGCCGATATCGTTGTGAGCGATCTTTCCCAAATATCTGTCGACGAAATCGATCACTGGTTCGAGACTGTCGTCCGTACAAGGCCCGGCGCTCCCGGTGAGAGGCACACACGATGAGAAAACCACGGCTCAATTTCTGGCAATTGTGGAACATGAGCTTTGGCTATGTCGGCATTCAGTTCGGCTTTGCCCTACAAAACGCCAATGTCAGCCGCATTTTCGAAACGCTGGGTGCCAAGGTCGAGAACATTCCGATCCTGTGGATCGCAGCTCCGATTGCCGGCCTTCTGATCCAGCCCATCATCGGGCACATGAGCGACAAGACCTGGAACCAGCTCGGTCGCCGCAAGCCTTATTTTCTGATCGGCGCCATCCTGTCCTCGCTGGCGCTGCTGTTCATGCCCAACTCGCCTGGGCTTTGGATCGCCGCGGGCATGCTGTGGATCATGGACGCCTCCATTAATGTCACTATGCAGCCTTTCCGCGCTTTCATCGGCGACATGCTGCCCGATGAACAGCGCACGCAAGGTTTTGCCGTGCAGACCTTCTTCATTGGCATTAGTTCTGTCGTTGCGTCCATTTGCCCGTGGCTCTTCACCCGGCTGCTTCATTTGGCCAACACCGCACCCGCGGGCGAGATTCCGCCTTCGGTCAAATGGTCCTTTTATATTGGCGGCATCGCGTTTCTTGCCACCGTACTGTGGACCGTCTTCAAGGTCCGCGAATATTCGCCCGCCGAACAGGAGGCTTTCAGCCCTGGGGCTGCGGTTGAAACTGCCGAGGCTACAGCCCTGGATTCCAAAAACAGCACCCTAGAGGGCGTAGTCCTGATCCTGGTGGGAGCAGGCTTCACCTATGCCATCCAGATGCTGTCCTGGTATGCCGGGCTTTATATCCTTTCCGTTGGGATCATTTTTTACGGCGCCCTGGAAATCCTGGCAGCGGCTAGGGCCCGCGCCGGCAAAATCGACGGCATGGTCGAGATTGTAGCCGACCTAAAACATATGCCCACGACCATGAAGCAGCTGGCATTGGTCACGATGCTGACCTGGTTCGCCCTCTTCGCCATGTTCATCTATTCGACCTCGGCGATCACCAGCTTCCATTTTCATTCCAGTGATCCGACATCAGTTGCCTACAATGAGGGCGCCAACTGGGTGGGCGTTTTGATGGCCGTATATAACGGTGTCGCCGCGCTGGTGGCATTCCTATTGCCACTGATCGCCAAGAGGATCGGCCGTGTTGCGACGCATGTTGTCTGCCTTCTGATCGGCGGCGTCGGCTTGATGTCGATGTACCTCATCAAGGACCCAACCTTACTGCTGATTCCGATGGTCGCCATTGGCATAGCTTGGGCCAGTCTTCTGACCATGCCCTATGCCATCCTTTCCTGCGCCATCTCGCACAAGAAAATGGGTGTCTATATGGGGATGTTCAATCTCTTCGTGGTCATCCCGCAGATCCTCGCTTCGGCCAGTCTCGGCCTGTTGGTGCGCAGCACGTTCCATGGCCAGGCGATTTACGCCTTGGTCTTGGGCGGCGCAGCCATGATCCTCGCCGGGCTACTGATGATGTTTGTTAAAGACAACCTCAGGGATGCGGCATGAGCGACATCTGGAGTGTTGAGACAAAGACCTTGGCCACGAACGCCGAAGCGGTTATGCGCAATGGCAATATCTATCAAATTGCCAACGGCTATATGGGCTATCGCGGCACGCTGGATGAATATGGCCGCAGCGAACTCGTCGCCATCACCCTGGCGGGCATCTTCGATCGCGTAGGAGAGGCGTGGCGCGAGCCCGTCAACGCTCCCAATGGCGGCTATACAAAGATCGCGGTGGATGGGCAGGCGCTCAGTACGCTGACGAGTTCCGTCAGCAGCCATCACCAGACCCTGGCGCTACGCAACGCGATTTTTGGGCGGAAGACGAGCTTTGCGCTCGGCGGCAAGAGGGTGACGATTGCCTCGGAGCGTTTTCTGAGCGCCGCAGAGCCGCATCTTGGCGTAATTCGCTATAGCATCAGTAGTGATCGGGATGCCGACATCGTTCTCGAAACCGGCATAGACGGCGATATTTGGGACCTCAACGGGCCGCATCTTCCCAAGCTGAGCGCAGAAATGCACGGTGATACGCTGGTGGTTGCTGGCATAACCCATGAAATGGGAAAATGCGTCGCCGTTGCCGAAAGCGCTGCCATTGGCTTTGGTCTGGAGCATCATCGGGTGGACGGCAACCGCAATCTGCGGGTCGTCAGTTTCAAAGCCGAGGCCGGAAAGACCTATAGCTTCTCGAAGTATTTTGCGGTTTGCACGGCGGCTGACGCGCGCGATAAGACGGTGCCCGAGACCGCCATCGCGGTGGTGCGAATGGCCAAAGCGCAAGGTTTCGACCTCTGCCTTTCCGCACACAATGAAGTGTGGGCGGCGAAATGGGCCCAAAGCGATGTGATCATCGAAGGGGACGACGAAGCCCAGCACGCCCTGCGCTACAGCATCTTCCAGCTTTTGATCGTGGCCCCCGTCGATGGCAGCGGCAATTCCATTCCCGCGCGCGCCCTTTCCGGGCAAGTCTATAAAGGCGCGGTGTTCTGGGACACAGAGATGTTCATGTTCCCCTTCTTTCTGCATACATGTCCGCAGAAAGCAGCCGAACTGCTGCGCTATCGCATCCGCACGCTCGACGGTGCCCGGCGCAAAGCCCTGACCGAAGGCGCGGGCTTTCGCGGCGCCTTCTACGCGTGGGAGAGTCAGGAGACGGGCGACGACGTTTGCACCTATTTCAATATCGGCGATCCTCTGACTAAGAGAGAGCTGCGCACACATTTTCGCGACAAGCAGGTCCATATTAGCGGTGATGTTGCCATTGCGATGTGGGAGTATTTCAAACTCACGGGCGACGATTCCATTCTTCTAGAAGGCGGCGCCGAAGTCATACTGGAATGCGCGCGTTTCTATTATTCCTACGCCTATTTCAAAAAAGAAAAAAATCGCTACGAAATTCTCGACGTCATTGGACCTGACGAATACCACGAGCGCGTCAACAACAATGCCTTCACTAATGTGGTTGCGAGGACGACTTTCGAGATCGCCAGTCAAACCGCACTCTATTTGGCCGAGACCCACCCAAAAGCCTTCAAGGACTTGGTGCAAAAAATTGCCATAACACAAGAATTGCCACTTTTTGCCGAAGCAGCACGGTTGCTTTTCGTGCCGGAGCCTAACCCGGAGAATGGCTTGATTGAACAATTCGACGGTTATTTTAGTTTGAGAAACGTGCCTGTTGAAGAGTTGAAATCGCAACGGATCCATCCCGACGAATATCTTGGTGCCGGACAAGGGCTCGCTGTCCCTACCCAAGTTATCAAGCAGGCCGACGTGGTGATGATGCTGAGCCTGTTCAAGGAGCGCTACCCAACGGCGATCAAGCGTGCAAATTGGGAATATTACGAGCCGCGCACGGAGCATGGCTCCAGCCTTAGCGCTTGTGCCTACGCCATGGTGGCGGCCGAGTTCGAGAACCTGGAGTTCGCCTACAAATACTTCTTAAAGACCGCCAGACTCGATCTCGATGCTAAGTACAAGGTCTACGTCGGAACAGTCTTCATGAGCGGCTCACATCCTGCCGCCAATGGCGGCGCCTGGATGACAGCGGTATTCGGCTTTGGTGGGGTCAACGCTAACGCCGAACAGGTCACGATTTCACCTCGACTTTATAAAAGTTGGCGCAGCCTGCACTTCAAGCTGACCTACAAAGGCGATAGTTTTGATATCCACATCACTCATGACAGCGTCGCTGTGATGGCTGAGGCCTCTAACCAGCAAACGCGACGTTTCTGCATCTGGGGGCAGACAGCACTTAGTATCCCTGGCAAACGCGTCATCATCGACCGAGCGGAAAAGGTCGCCTAAAGGAGTGCCGATGAATCGCCGCGAACTTTTGGCCACCACTGCCGCTTTTCTTGCCGCGTCTCGAGCGTTTGCGAAAGCCAAGCTATCGAATAACCGCGCCCCTGGCGCCGATATGGCTTGGACCAGCTACCAAACTGAGGCGATGAAGACAAGCGGAACCGTGCTAGGGCCGACTTACGGACCCTTTCGAATCGAGAACGAAGCCATCAACCAAAGCTGCGTCAAGCTAGCGGTTACGGGCGATTATATCGAGTTCACAGTCAACGCGCCGGCAAATGCCTTGGTCGTACGCTACTGCCTGCCCGATGCGGCCCAGGGCGGTGGCCTAGACGACGCGCTGACGCTTACCCGCAACGGCGAAGTGGTCCGGGAGATTGCCCTCACCTCGCGCTTCACTTGGCTTTATGGCGAGTATCCCTTCAGCAACACTCCGGCCGACGGCAAGCCGCGTCATTTCTTCGATGATGCCCGCATCAAAGGGCTTAACCTTGCCAAAGGCGATGTGGTGCGGCTGGTCAAGCGCGGCCATGGTGCGCCGTGGTGCATCATCGATCTGGTCGATCTGGAAATGGTGCCTCCGGCGGAGCAACAGCCAGCAGGCGCTCTCTCGCTCACCGACTTCGGCGCCAGCGGCAAAGGTGAGAGCGACGACACCGAAGCCTTGCGGGCTTTGATAGCAGCTGCCGCCAAGTCCCGTAAAATCGCCTTTGTTCCCGCTGGAGATTATAAATTGACGGGCGACATAGAACTTCCCTCCCAAGTGACCTTGAAGGGTGCGGGTATTTGGCACACGAATTTCGTCGGCGACGAGGCGCTTTATAATCAGCCCTCGCGACGCCTGCGGTTCAAATTGACGGGCGTAAACAGCCATCTCGCCGATTTCGCCTTGCTTGGCAAAGTCAAATACCGCAACGACAGCGAACAGAATGATGGGATTTTCGGCGCCGGCGCGCGCGATTGTACCGTCTCGCGGTTATGGGTGGAACACACCAAAGTCGGTATGTGGTTTTATGTCTGCCGCAACATCACGATTGAAGGCTGCCGCCTGCGCAATACCTTTGCCGACGGGATCAATCTCTGTGTGGACGTCCGCGATAGCACCATCGAGAATTGCACAGCGCGCAACACGGGTGACGACTGCTTCGCCATCTGGCCCGCGGCTTCTGATCAAGGCTTCACACAACGCGGATCAACACCCGGCAACAATGTCGTCCGGCGCTGCACTGGCCAGGCACCTTTCCTGGCGCAAGGCGCCTCGCTTTATGGCGGCGCGAGCAACCGCATCGAGGATTGCCTGTTCACCGACATCGGCTCGGGCAGCGGCATTCTCATTAGCACCACTTTCGAGACGGCCGACAAAAACACCGACAACAATTTCAGTGGTCTCACCACCGTGCGCAATTGCCTGCTGCAACGCTGTGGTGGTTATGATCACGGCTGGACTTGGCGCGCGGCGTTTCAAATATGCCTGCAACGCAAGGATATTTCCGGCCTGCGTATCAGCGATATCACGATCGAGGACAGTCTTTCCGAAGGGCTGAGCATCATCACGCCGCAGGATCTTCCCGAAACGCGCCGCTTGAGCGACACTGTTCTGGAACGGATTACGGTGACCAACTACGGGGTGGGCGCCAAAGGCCGCCACGCGTTCTGGATCAGCAAAATGGTGGTTGGGTCAGCGAAACTTACCTCCTCGCAAATCGGTGATGTGCAAAACGATTCCCGCAATTTTCGGATTCTTGCAGACTAACCGATCGCTAGCCTACTGCTGGCCGGTGTCGTAATTCATATAGACAACACGAGTTTGTAGGTATTCCTCCAACCCGTGCTTGCCGTCGGCACCGCCAATGCCGGATTTGCGCCAACCAGCGTGGAAGCCCTGCATCGCCTCGAAATTTTCCCGGTTGACATAAGTCTCCCCGAATTTGAGTTCATTAGCCGCGCGCATAGCCGTGCTGAGATTAGTTGTGTAGATAGACGAGGTTAGCCCGTATTCGCAATCATTGGCGAGATTGAGGGCTTCATCCAAAGTTTTGAAGGTCGCAATCGGCAGCACCGGACCAAAGGTTTCGGCCCGCATGATGCTCATCGACTGTTTGCAGTCTACGAGCACGGTCGGTGCAAAGTAATAGCCGGTTTTGTTAGAAACAGCGCGGCCGCCACAGCGCAAGCTCGCCCCTTCGCGGACGGCGAGATCGACCGCCGCCTGAACCCGCTCGCGCTGGCGTTTGCTGACCAAAGGCCCCATCTCCGTGGTCTCATCAAAAGGATCGCCCACCACTGTTTCCTTCATCGCTTGAATGATCTTGGCGGTGAATTCCCCGGCTATGGATTCATGGACGTAGACGCGCTCAGCGCAATTGCAAACTTGTCCCGCGTTGATGATACGCGAAGCTCGAATGGCTTTGACAGCGAGGTCGATGTTCGCATCAGCGCAAACGATGGCGGGTGCCTTGCCGCCCAGCTCCAGCGAGACCTTGGTGACATTCTGCGCCGCTGCGCGCATCACCGCGATACCGCCTTCCGTGCTGCCAGTCAGACTGACCATGCCGACTTTTGGATGGGCGGCGAGCGCATGACCGACAACCGATCCGGCGCCAGAAATCAGGTTGAACACACCCTTGGGCAGAGAGGATTGCGCCACCAACTTGGCGAATTCGAAAGCGTTATTGGGAGTTTCGCTCGATGGCTTGATGACAATGGTGTTGCCTGCCACCAGTGCCGGGGCCAATTTGCGCACGATCAAGAAGAACGGGAAGTTCCAAGGCAGGATACCGGCGATGACACCGATTGGGGCCTTGTAGAGCAGGATATTCTCGCCCGGGCGGTCGCTTTGGATGATTTCGCCCTCAAAGCGGCGGGCGAATTCGGCCATGTAATCACAATAGTCGGCTGAAAAATCGACTTCGACCTGCGCCAGCGAACGGATTTTGCCCTGCTCCTCACAGATCACGTCAGCGAGATGGCTGCGGTTGTCACGAATCAATCCGGCCAATTCGCGCACATGCCCGGCGCGCTGAATGGCTGGGAGCTTAGCCCATTCCTTCTGGCTGCGTTCGGCCGCTGCAACCGCCCGGTCAACATCGGCGACCGTTCCGTTTGGGACTTCGCTGATGACGATCTCTGTCGCGGGATTGAGTACGGGCGTCCAGCTCTCGGCGTCAACCCAACTGCCGTCAATCCACATTGCATAGCGCCGTAGCGCAGCTTGTCCGCTATCCATCACTGCCTCCTCCATTCGGGGTCTTGAGACGTCCCGATTGAAAATGATTGTAATGCGCGTATATTTTGGCGCAATATACTTTTTTAATAAATATAATTCCAGAACTGATCACATTCAGTCAAACTGGTCGCCGCGCCACTCCAGAGAGACCGTCATGCGCGCCTCGCTGTTTATTGCTTGTTTCAACGACATCTTTTTCCCGCAAACGGGCCGGGCCGTGGTCAGCTTGCTGCGCCGCTTGGGGGTCGAGATCGCCTTCGATGCTCGGCAGACCTGCTGTGGCCAGATGCACGCCAACAGCGGCTATCGCCCCGAAGCCTGGCATCAGGCGGAGCGCTTCTTGCGGCTCTATACCGAGGCCGATCATGTCGTGATCCCCTCGACCTCTTGTACAGCCATGATCCGGGAGCAATACCCCGCCTTGTTCGCGGCCTTCGGCAGCGAGAGCCAGAAACGGGAATTGGCCGCCCTTTTGCCGCGCGTTTCCGAATTCAGCGAATTTCTCATCGACAAGCTAGGAAGCGCGGATGTCGGGGCCTATTTTCCCCATCGCGTCGCTTATCATGCAAGCTGCCATGGTCTCCGGGCGCTGCGCCTGGGGGATCGGCCCTATCAGCTACTCGCCAAGGTCAGGGGATTGGAGCTGGTGGAGCTTCCCAACACCGAGCGCTGTTGTGGTTTCGGCGGCACCTTCGCTGTCAATAACGCCGAGGTTTCCAGCGCCATGCTGACAGCCAAACTTCAGGATGTGCTGTCGACCCGTGCTGAAATCTGCACCGCGCTCGACAACAGTTGCCTGATGCATCTCGGCGGCGCACTACACCGCCAATATGCTGGTATGACCGTGATGCACTTGGCCGAGATTCTCGTTCGTACGGAAACCAGCTTTGCCGAGGCGGCCTCGTGAGCGGCCCGATCCTTGACCCGCGCTATGCGCTGCCTTTTGCCGAAGCGGCCCTGCCGGTGCTGCGCAATGCTCAGCTGCGCAAAAATGTGGCGCACGCCATCGACACTATTCAAGCCAAACGGGCGCGTCTGGTCGCCGAAAAAGCCGATTGGCAGGCGTTGCGTGATGCGGCCTCCGCCATTCGCAGCCATGTGCTCGAGCATTTACCAGGCTATCTTGAAGAATTCGAAACGCGCTGCACCGCGCAGGGCGGCATTGTCCATTGGGCCGCTGACGCCGCCGAGGCCCGCGACATAGCCCTCAAGATTCTTGCGGAGGCAAAGGCGGACAGCGTCGTCAAAGTCAAATCGATGACGACCGCCGAGATCCAGCTCAACGCGGCTCTGGAACAACGCAGCATTGCCGTGTTCGAAACCGATCTCGCGGAAATCATCCTGCAACTCGGCGACGAAGAGCCTTCTCACATCGTGGTTCCGGCTCTACACGTGAACCGGGCTCAAATCCGCGAGATCTTTGCACGCGAGATGAATCTGCCGAACCTCAGCGACGAGCCCCAGGCGCTGGCCGAAGCCGCACGCGTCTTTCTGCGGCGCAAGTTCCTCACCAGCCCGGCGGCCATCAGCGGTGCCAATTTCCTGATTGCCGAAAGCGGCGCGGTGGCCGTGGTCGAGTCCGAAGGCAACGGCCGCATGTGCCTAACACTACCCCAGACATTGATCACCATCGCTGGCATCGAAAAAGTGCTGCCGCGTTTCAGGGACCTTGAAGTGTTTCTGCAACTCTTGGCGCGCTCGGCGACGGGCGAGCGGATGAACCCTTACACCTCGCTGTGGACTGGCGTGACGCCGGGTGATGGGCCACAGAACTTCCATATCATTCTGCTCGACAATAGGCGCTCGTCGATTTTGGCGCGCCCCGTCGAGCGCCAAACACTGAAATGCATCCGTTGCGCCGCCTGCATGAACACCTGTCCGGTCTATCGCCAAACGGGAGGACATGCTTATGGCTCGGTCTATCCCGGGCCTATTGGCGCCATCCTGACGCCGCAGCTGATGGGGATGCAGCACGCGCAATCGTTACCCTTTGCCTCGACACTATGCGGCGCCTGCTACGAGGTGTGCCCAGTCAAGATCAACATTCCCGAAGTGCTGGTCGAGTTACGGGCTGAGGTCGTGGCGCAGGGACACCAAAGCATCGGCGGACTATTCGAGCGTCTTGCCATGCAAGTGACCAGCTTTGTCTTCAGAGATGAGCGCCGCTTCCAAGTGGCACAGACCTTCTTGCGCTTCTTGGCAAGGCTGTTGACCAGGAAGGATGGCTGGATTCACGCCCTGCCGGCAATGGGAGGAAAGTGGACCCAGACTCGTGATCTGCCCGGCTTGCCACCGCAGAGTTTTCGCATGTGGTGGCGAGACAACGAAGCTAGAGAGCCGGCAAAGGACGCTTGATGGCGACGCGCGAAAAGCTTCTCGCCAGCTTACATGCCGCTACCACCTTTCGCGGTGGCGACAGACCATTGACCTATAGCGCGCTGGCGCGACCTTATATCGACGCCGGAAAGCGAAGCCTCAGCGAGCGTATTGCCCTTCTGATTGAGCGCTTGCGTGGCTACGACGCCGAAGTGAGCGAGACGACGCCACAAGAACTGCATGCCACAATCACCTACGTTGTGGAGAAATCTGGCCGGAAACAGCTTGTCGTGCCCGTTGGCCTGCCTGCCACGTGGCTGGGGCCTGCTACAAACTGGCAGCGCGATAACGGCTCGGCGCATGGCACCATCGATGCTGCCGACGGCGTCATGACCGCCGCCTCTTGCGCCATTGCCGATTCCGGTACGATCGCGTTGCACCATGGCCCGCTAGAGGGGCGGCGCCTGCTGTCGTTGCTGCCAGATTGGCACTTGATCGTTTTACACAGCTGCCAAATCGTCGAAACCTTGCCCGAGTATTTCGCGCGTTTTGTCGAGCCACCGGGCCTAGTGACCTGGATTAGCGGCCCCAGTGCTACCGCCGATATTGAGATGACCCGCATCAAAGGCGTGCATGGACCGCGCTTTCTCAGCGTCATCATTGTCCATGATGAGCTGTCAAGACCGACGTGAGACGCTAGTCTTTCTTCGTAGAAACCGGCGCCGCTTGCGGCCCCTGCGCAGCGTTCAGGACAGTGTTTTGGCTGTTTGCCAATTCGGGATGGAGGCTCTCCATAACTTGTTTAGGTCTGCGGCTTCCGTCGAAAACGCCCCAATGGCCTTCGGTGCCATTGCCCTTCCAGGGTTCGTCAAATGCCTCAAAGATAAATACAGTTACCCCTGAGGCTTTCGCCCAAGCGGTCAGTTCCTGGTAATAGCGCAACTGCTTGGCCTGGGTTGCCGCACTCGGCAGAGTCTTGGGACTGTCAGCAAAGGTGGCCCAACCCGCTTCACCGATGACCACCGTCTTGCCCGGCTGCGCCGCACGCACAACCTCATAATTGTGGATGGTCGAAGTCAGCGCGGTATCGATGTCTTCGCGGTTCCACATCGGGTACGTATGCATGGTGATAAAATCGATGTCCTTGGCCAACTTGCCCGCCGGGTCGCGCCAGTAAAGCGTGTCGTCGGCAATCGTGACCGGACAGCGCACGCCAGCTTTCACCGTGGCGACATAGCGTTCGGCTTGGTCCTCGGTGAGGCGATGATCCGACCAGGACACCAATATTTCGTTGCCGACATTCACCGCTGCCACCAGATCGGGATATTCGTTGGCCAAGCGGATGGCCCGCACGATCTGCAAGCTGTTGGCGTTGAGTTTTTCCGGCTTGCCATCCAGCCACACACCCAGCATGACTTTCAAACCGAGTTTTTCGCGGGCGATGACAGCTAGGACATCCGCCGCATGTTGGTCGGCACTATAGAGGCGGATGACCTTCCAAAATTTCGCCACCAGCTTTAGATCTTCCAGAATCTGACTCTGCGTGGGATAGAGGCCCCGATCGGGATGCTGCCCCGCGCGATAACCCGAATAGGCGATGCCGTTACCATGCCAGCCAGGCGCCGTGAGATTGACCTCATCCCATGCAGCGGCATGGAGCGGTGAAAGCGTTGCTACAGTCAGAACGAGTGCGGTCGCAAGCGTCCGTTTCATGTCAGCCTCCCCGGCGTATTTTTAGATCGGATTCGATCTTGACCATTTGGGCTTCGGTCAAGGGATAGAACTGCATCAGGAGCGCGGCAGAAACCATCAAGGCACAAGGAACCCAACTGGTCGCGAGAACCACGCCAAACAACGCCCAGGCTGTCTGCATCACATTGGGCACGTAACCAAAATAGCTCAGCAGCAGCCCGAACAACCATGCTCCGATGGCCCAGCCAGCTTTGGTGCTGAATATTGCCGAAGCGAAGACAAGGCCGGTGTTGCGGCGGCCGCTGCGCCATTCAGTTTCGTCGGCCACATCCGCGAACATGGCGAAAACCAGCGGCGAGTTGAAGCCGATGATGAAGCTGGAGACGATCTGCAATGCAAAGATCGCCGTGATGTCGGTGGGACGCGCCATCCAGAAACCACCGATCACCAAACCGCCAACACCAATGGCAAATATGAAAAGCGCCTTCTTGCCGAATATTTTGGCCAAGAATGACGCAACTGCGACGGCTGCGACGAACGCAAAGCCGTTCGAGACCAGAAACGCCGGTAGCAGCTGCTCCTTATGGATGAAATATTTGAAGTAATACGCTCCGTCCGAGCCCTTAATGGCGAGCGCCGCCAAGGCCAAAATCATAACGGCAGACAGCACCTGCCATGAGCGGCTTGCGACCAACGCTTTGACGTCGCTTCTGAGGTCGGCCTTTTGCAGCGGCGGCGGTGTGATCCGCTCGCGGGTGGTGAGGAAGCAGGCGATCAGCATGGCAACAGCCAGGATGCCATAGAGAATCATAGTGCGCTGCCAGCCCAGAACATCGCTGCCCTGGCCCAAGACGCGCACGAAGGTCGGGGTGAGATATTGCACCAGTATACCGGCCGTAAAAGCACCCAGAAAGCGAATCGAAGAAATGACCGTGCGCTCTTTGGAGTTAGAGGTCATGACGCCCATCAGCGCGGTGTAGGGAATATTGACGGCACTATAGAGGAACATTAGCAGCGAGTAGGTGACATAGGCGTAGATCATCTTGCCGTCGCCACTCAGATTGGGCGTCGAAAAGGTCAAGACACCGGCGGCCGCTAAGGGCAGCGCGAACCAGATCAGATAGGGGCGGAAGTGGCCGAACCGCGTCTGCGTGCGGTCGGCGATGGCACCCATTACGGGATCGGCAACCGCGTCGGCGAGGCGCGTTACCAACAGTATGGTGCCGATGGCCGCGGCAGATATGCCGAAGACATCGGTATAGAAAATCATCAGATAGAATTCGAACGTCTTCCAATACAAATTCGAAGCTGCATCACCGAGCGAATAGCCGATCTTCTCGCCGAGCGAGATGCGATCGTTTGGCACCACATTCTCTTCCAACATATCAGCCCCCCTGGAATTGCCGTCACGCGACTCAGCGGCGCACTGTTTCCCTGCGTTTCGGTTGGTGCGACCCCTTTGCTACTTTCTTCAGTATTCCTTGTTTTGGCGCGAGTTGCCTGGCTCTTGCCTAATCTTGCCATTTTCGTCTTGGGCGTGTCTCCACCACCAACAATGAGAGTCCTTTGGCCCATAGCCGCGCCGCGTTTCGCAAGCCGAGGCATTAGAAGCGCTCCTAGACCGTGAAGACAAAGATCCGTCCATTCCACCACACATTGTCAAGACCTGGAGAACCCATATCGGCTGGCGTCATGCCTTCGGCAATCTTGGAATTCTTGGTCGTGCGCTCGCCGGTCTAAGTTGGGGGTGATATTACAATTTTCGAGAATAATGCGGTTTTCGAGACGAACTCGTTGCCCCCCTCTGTAGATGCCATAATCGGCTTCTCCCGTCCCACCGGAAACGATTGCTCGATTTTCATGCGAGTCATTTGGAGCGGCCATCGTTACGAAGTAAAAGTGTTTCGTCAATCAAATTGTGGAAACGATACCACCTCCCAGCTCAAAAGTCCGCAGATGGCTTACAGTAAGCGCAATTCGCGCCTATCCAATCGGCGGCGGACCGTCTTACCTCGTCCATTCCTCGCCGACGATCATCTCTCGCGTATCGCAGAGCTCCACCGACCTGCTTGTGGCAGCCGTTGAAGATAGTCCGGTCAAACTCGCACGCATAACCGCATTTCCTCAAGCACAACCCGACATCATTGACTCTTCTGGCGGCCGCATCTGGTCTCACGCCTTCGCTCCGGATGGGACGTTGGCATTTGCGTCAACCCATTCCGCCGCCGTTGGCATTTGGGCCCAAAAGCCGGGCGCACCACCGGTCCAATTGCTCAGCAGCAGTATGTTGTACATCTGGCATGGTCACCAGACGGTCGTTACATTGCATTTTTCGAGGCCAGCGACACGAATACAGGAGTGATTAAGGCGATCACTACTGCTGGTTCAACGGTATCGTAAATCGCCACAAACGATCCAGGTCGGGGCTTTCCGACCTGGTCGCCGGATTTCAGCGCGTGTTCCTTTCTGACAAGGGACAAGTATGGCGCGTTGATATTCATCATACAGAACGGCGTATACGTGTGACCGGTAGCGGATGAATTGCCGTCGCCATGCTTCCCAACGGGCCCCTCGCCGCCAAAGACAACAAGGACGACTTTCGGAAAATGCACAGTCGCGAGCCGAAGTGTATCAATGCGCAATACCCAATGGGGCGTCGTTTACCTATTTCTTTTCTGGGAATCGACATTCTCGTGCCCCTACACAACCTCCGAGCCCACGAAACCCAAATCCTCGCGCAGCCTATCGCAGGCGGGGCCCCTCGAACTCTAGGTTACGTGCCAGAAGAAGATGTCGCATAGCTCGAACAGGTTGTCTTCTTAGGTATCGATCGCGAGACCGTCTTAAATGTTTTCCCAGCAGACCCTGGCATACCACAAATGCCTATGGATATATGAACACCGAGCATCGTTGCCTCAGACGGATGAGCCCAAGGATAGAGTATGACAGTTGACGCACAGCGTACCGGGACATTCAGCTTTGTTGCAGTGACATGTGCGGCCATGCTGTGTGCATTCGCCCCGTGCCGCGCTCAAGCAACCAGAGCGCAAGATTTTGTCGACACCGTCGGGCTTGATGTTCATGTGATGTATACTGATGGCGGTTACGCGTGGCTTGACGACGTTCAGAAGGCGTTGGGTTACATTGGAGCGATACACTTGCGGGATCATACTCCCAATGCCAGCGCTGCGGCCGAAGAGCGTTACAGTACACTTACTACCGCGGGCTACCGCTTCGATTTCGTGGTCAATAGCGATATTCCGGCATCGATCGCTCGGCTCGAGGTGTTCCTGAAAAGCCATCCGGGCTCGATCGACGCCATCGAAGGACCAAACGAAGTCAACAATTGGCCGATCACTTATGACGGCGTGAGCGGCCACGCCGGAGCAATAGCGTTCCAACACGCGCTCTATATCGCGGTCAAGACGAGCCCGATATTGAAAGGCATCTCTGTCTACAATTTTACTGACAACCCACCTACCGCTGGGGACGCGGATTTCGACAATCTCCACCCTTATCCGAAACTTGGCATACAGCCGTTGGCAGTGCTCAAACCCATTCTGTCGCTTGCGGCCTTACCCATGCCCGGAAAATTGAAAGTCATCACTGAGGCGGGTTACAACGCGTTACCAGATCCTGCCGATTGGAGAGGCCAAGATGAATGGACGGCGGTAGACCAGCACAGCCAAGCGATACTGACTCTTAACCTGCTGCTGGATTCTTATGCGCTTGGAGCATCCCGGACCTATCTTTATCAGTTGCTTGATGCGTACCGCGATCCAGCCAAGGCAGACGCTGACAAACATCTCGGGCTGTTCGACTATCGCTATCGGCCCAAACCCGTCGCCGACGTCATCCACAATACAATACTTCTGTTAAGTGATCGCGATGAGGCAGCCCGACGCTTCACTCCGCGCCCACTTGATGTCCGCTGGACAGGTTTGCCAAAGACCGCAGCCACAATGGTTCTTGAAAAGGCCGATGGAGAGGATGTGATCGTGGTGTGGAATGAGGTACCAATCTGGAACCGAGAAGCTAAGACCGCGATAGCTTATCGCGAAACAACGATGAGGCTCGACCTAAGGATCAAACGGAATATCACCGTGTACGATCCGGTCAAGTCACAGTTTCCGGTTGCCGTACTCACGAATGCTGCTTTCGCGAGCCTTCCTTTGTCTAACCACCCACTGCTGGTGTTTTTGTCCGGCCCGTAATTGGGGAGTCCGCAAGGGCCACATTTGACTAGGATCGGATATTTGATGCCTTATCATATTGCACCGCCACCATACTAATTATTCCCTTTACAAGGAATCCGTTTTGAGCACCGCGCAACAATGAGCAACAGAAGACTGGCCTTTGGCACCCTGGCAATGGGCGCGGCCAACTTTCTCAAGATTGGCATACAACTTGTGATGTTGCCGTTGATGGCCCGCCTTCTCGGACCCAGCGAATACGGCCTTTATTCACTGGCAATGCCGATCATCATGTTTATTATGATGTTGGCGGATGGCGGCTTAGGCGCTTCACTAGCGCGCGAGCCAGAGGACAATACGGACGTCTGGTCGTCTGCGTTTTGGGCTTTGCTCATATCCGGCTTAATTATGGCAGGCGCGGTGTGTGCAAGCTCATACTTTCTTGCAGCTGCAGCCCATGAAGCGCGGTTGCCTGCCATCATGATCGCATTGTCGCCATGCCTGATCATGTTTGTGATTTCGGTCCCCGGGGTGGCACGGCTGACACGCCAGGCCCGACTCGAAGTGGGCGCGATTTGCGATGTTGTGGGCAATGTTGCTGGCGCCGGTTGTGCGATCGTATTGGCGATACATGGCGCCGGGGCCTGGAGCCTCGTAGCCCAAACATCCGTTATCTATTTCGTCAGAGCGCTAGTCTTCAATGTTGCGGCGCCCATGTTGCCACGGTTTCACCTGTCGCTGCGCGATCTTGCTCCGCATCTGATGATCGGGGGCACGATCATCGGCGGCAAACTGGTCGACGCAGCCGACAAATCTATTGAAAACGCTTTTATGGGCCGTAATTTCGGTTCCGGGCGTCTAGGCGCATTTAGCATTGCTAACCAGATTCCCGCTTTTCTGTGCGGCTCGGTTTCTAATGCTCTGTGGGCGGCGCTTTACACCCAAACAATCCGAACAACAGACGAAGAGGAAGTGTTGCGCAATTACCGCAACATGATCCGGATTATGGCTCTGTTACTCTTTCCGATGGCGGCGCTGGCCGCCGCTGAAGGCCAACAATTGGTTGCATTGCTGCTCGGAAATCGCTGGGGCGCGACCTCTCCAATGCTGGAAGTGTTCCTGATAACCACGACTTTGTCATCGACAGGGATACTAGGTCAGGCAATTCTCGTTGCGAAAGGAAAAGCATCTGTGCTCTTCCGCATTACAGCGGAGACAGCGGTCATGCGCGTACTGGTTGTTTGCGCCTCGCCTTGGATCGGCATGGATGGCTTAATCGCCGGGCTTGCCGCGTCCGCAATTTATACCTGCTGGCGGAGTTTCGCCACGATCTGCCGCGCAATGCGCATTAGTATGGCCAGCATCATGCAACAGATGAAATGGCCAGCGCTGAGTTCCTGTTTGGCGGGAATTGCCTGCTGGCTGGTCTCGCGACATCTCACCAGCGGCCTCCTCCCCGTTATGCTGAATCTACTGGCCGGCAGCGCCTGCTATTTTTTGCTTCTTTTACTTTTCGAACGGCGCGCCCTGTTTACGGATATGGGAAATGTACGGCGACTGCTAATTCGCCGCTAAGCCTCCGCATTTACGA
>JARLIR010000174.1 GCA_031291635.1 Rhizomicrobium sp.
CCGCCGCGTGACACCCGCACCGCCGGATGCAGATGCCCCGCCACTTCGCCGATGATGCCTGCCTCGCTGGGAATATGGCGGAACATCAGGGTGCCGATCATTAGCTGCGCCACGATGTGGCCGCCTAGCCAAGCGGGCGGTTCGGGATCGTGATTGCCTTCCACCCAAGTGAAGTCGTAGCGCCGCGTCAGGGCGGAAAGCGCCGCGCGCTCTTCCAGATCGAGACGCTCACCAGCCCCGTCATCGTGAAAAGAATCGCCTAGCGCAATCACCCGCTCTGCGTGAAAGCGGGCGAGCAAGCTTTCCAGCCGCCGGATAGTGGCGCGGGTATCATAAGGCGGCAGAAACTGGCCGGAACGGGCATAGGCCGAGCCCTTCTCAAAATGCAGATCGGCCACGACCAGGGTTTTCTCCTCGGGCCACCACAAGGCGCCGGAAGCGTCGAGCACCAGCTCGGTTTCGCCGAGAAGGAGGGGACAGAGGAGGTGAGTCATGGGCGGACGATAGCAAAGACACCGTGCACTCTTCTACCGGGTCCGTGGAAACGCTATGAGGAGGCTAAGGGAGCTCCAGATGAAACTTGCCGCGATTTTTCTCGCCACCGCACTGATTGCGCCAGCAACCGCCGCACCGACGCTGTTGGTGGTCACCAAACAAGCCCACGCGCTCGCCATGGTCGACACCGAGACCTTGAAAGTGGTGGCGGCGGTGCCGATTGGCGAAGATCCGCATGAAGTGGTGATCCTGCCCGACAACAAGACGGCCTATGTCTCGCATTTCGGCGAAGGCACCTTGCGCACCCTAGCGGTGGTGGATTTGGTCCATGCCAAAGCGCTGCCGGATATTTCCATTGCGCCGTTGCAAGGCCCGCATGGCTTTGCCTTGCGCGGCAACACACTGTGGCAGACGGCGGACAAATCCAAAGCCATCTTCGCGATGGATTTGAAAACCGGCGAGATCACCAGCATTTTGGGTACCGGCCAAGACCGCACCCATATGGTCTGGGCCAATGCCGATATGAGCAAAATCATCGCTTCGAACGCGGTCTCGGCCAGCTTAAGCATGTTCGATGCGCGCACCGATGCACCGATGCTGGCACCCGGCGCCCCACCCGCACCCGCCGCCTATACCTCACCTGGTTACAAGCACACGCTGGTGCCCACCGGACGTCTGGCAGAAGGTTTTGCGGTCTCGCCGGATGAGAAAGAGGTTTGGGTGGGTGATGCCGATGGCAAGATTCACATCATCGATCTGGTGAGCGACGCTGTGCGCGAAAGCTTTGATGCGGGCGTGATCGGCGCCAATCGCCTCGCCTATACGCCAGACGGCAAATATGTGGTGGTGACGCAAAAGCGCGGCAAGGATCTGGTGGTGATCGATGCCAAGAGCCACGTCGTCGCCTATCGCATCCCGATTGAAGAAAACGGCGCCTCCGGCATCCAGATGCAGCCTGACGGCAGCCGCGTCTTTATCGCCTGCCCGCGCGATCATTTCGTCGCCGTGGTGGATTTGAAAACCATGAAACGCGTTGCCACGATTGATGCGGGGCGGGAGCCGGACGGGCTGGGGTGGTGGGTGCATTGAAGAATGTGAGTAGTGAGTAGTGAATAGTGAGTAGTGCGGAAAGATTCAGACTCGTTCCGAAAAACCAATCCCCTACTCACTATTCGCCACTCACTACACACCCCTACTCCACCCGCATCGCATCCGCGATCAGGGCGTCTTCGGTTTCGCGCAGCATTTCTTCGTGAGCCTCGCCCGCCACCATTTCTTTGGCGATTTCGAGCAGCGCCGGCACGGCCAGCGGCGAGACGCGATCCAGGTGCCGTGCGATGATGCGGCCCTTGACCCGTTTCAGCATATCGCCAAGGCGGGCGACATCGAGCAGGCCCGTGGCGGCATCCTGATAGGTGGCGCGCAGCAAAATATGATCCGGTTCGTGCTCGCGCAGCACGTCGTAGATGAGATCGGTGGAAAAGGTGACTTGCCGCCCGGTCTTTTCTTTGCCGGGCATGCGCCGCTCGATCAGCCCGGCAATCACGGCGCAATTGCGGAAGGTGCGCTTGAAGAGGTTGGATTCGGCCAGCCAAGCATCGAGATCATCGCCCAGCATGTCCTCATCAAAAAGCTGACCGAGGTTGACGCCGGAGAGATCGCAGCGCCCCCACACTGCCAGCGCATATTCGTTGGCGCAAAAACCCGTGGGCTGCAGATGCAAGCGCTCCAAGCGGCGCGTCACCAGCATGCCCAAGGTTTGATGCGCGAGGCGCCCTTCGAAGGGATAACAGACCATGTAAAAGCGTTTGCCGCGCGGAAAGCTTTCGACCAGAAGCTGGCCGGGCTGCGGGATGGTGCTGCGCCATTCTTGAATGCGCAGCCATTCCTGCACCGGGTCGGGCAAGAGATGCCAACTGGCCGGGTTCGACACCATCTCGCGCACGCGCTGCGCCAGAAAGGTCGAGAGCGGGAACTTGCCGCCATTGTAGGATGGAATTTCGGCTTCATGATCTTTGCTGCGCGAGACGTAAGCGGCGTCTTCGTGGATGCCTTGAAAGGCCAGCACTTCACCGGCGAAGACAAAGGTATCGCCGGGCAGTAGCTGTTCGATGAAATACTCTTCCATCTGCCCCAGCGTGCGCCCGCCCGCGCCAATGGGACGGCCTTTGGATTGCAGCCGGATGTCGATCATCGGGTCTTCGACTATGGTGCCGGCATTGAGGCGATAGGTTTGCGCGAGGCGCGGATGGGCGAGGCGCCACATTACTTTGGAAGTGGGGCCTTCCTTGGTTTTGCGCAGTTTGGCATAGCGGTCATAACGTTTGAGGGCATAGCCGCCGGTGGCAACGAAATCGACCACGCGGGAAAACTCTTCGCGCGGCAGGCCGTGATAGGGTGAGGCAGAAATTACCTCTTTGTACAGATCGTCCTCCGCGAAGGGTGCGGCGCAAGCCATGCCGAGG
>JARLIR010000175.1 GCA_031291635.1 Rhizomicrobium sp.
CCTTCCACAGAAGTCCAAAAACTGGCGGAAACACTGCAAAAATTCCGCAGTTACGTCCAGGCACGTCTGCTCAAAACCGCAGCAGCCAAGGCGATTGTTGGTAGTTGTGATGGTAGCCTCAAGACAAGCCTTTCTCTTCCGCGGCCAAGCTTTTGAGCGCCCATGATGGCCGTGACGGACATGGCTTGAGCCCTCAAGGACAAGTTCAAAGACACGCCTCAAGCGGGGTTCGAGATTATGACGGCCCGAACTTTGCTGCCTGTCCCAAGATCGCATGGCTGCGCGACCAGCCTTGCTGGCGCGTCGACCGCAAGAGGACTTCATTGACGTCCACGTGGTCGGGCTGGCTCATGGCGCAAAGCCACCAGGCGCGCGAAGCTATCCGCTGGAATGGCGAACGCATCATAAAAGTGCTGAACCCTTTTTTCGATGTCGGCTCGGTGATGCTCGGCTGCAGCGCGGTGGCAACGGCGCCTGGGGCGATCACCGTGGTGCGCAGCATGTACGGCTTGACCTCCTGGCGCAGGGCCTCAGAGATCATGAGAATGCCAGCCTTGGTCGCGGCATAGACGGCACTGCCGGGACGGACCGTGCGCCCGCGACTGACGACAGGTTGATGATGTGCCCACGCTTCTGCTGCTTCGGCAGCACGGCAGCGATACACAGAGCAGGGCTCCACGCTTGGCATTTGCCACTGAGGGGATCGCTGTTAGGTTCGCTGCAACAACCTGCAGGACCTCACTTATGAGCCAACCGTCCCGGCGCGATGCCTTGAAAGCCGCTTTGTTAGGTGTGACCACAGGCGGGCTGATTGCGACGGAGGCCGAGGCCGCACCGCGCAAAGCTGCCCTGCCCCCGCACGCGGCCGGCAAGCTCTTCGGTACCGGCATTGAAGGTCAGCGCAAGGCCGATCTCGGCAATGGCTTTTATCGCAACCCCATCGTGCCGGGCGATCATCCCGATCCCACCATCCTGAAGGATGGCGCCGATTACTACATGACCTTTTCGTCGTTCCTCTCCTATCCAGGCGTGGTGATTTGGCATTCGAAGGATCTGGTCAATTGGGCGCCGATCGGCCCGGCTTTGAACAAGCCCATTGGTGCGGTCTGGGCCATGGACCTCACCAAACACAATGGCCGTTACTACATCTACATTCCCGCCGTCAGCGATGCCGGCAATGCCATCTATGTCATCCATGCCGATGCCATCACTGGGCCGTGGAGCGATCCCGTCGATCTGAAACTTTCGGGCTGCATCGATCCCGGCCACGCGGTGGGCGAAGACGGCAAGCGCTACCTCTTCTTCAACGGTGTGCGCCGTATTCGTTTGAGCGACGACGGCCTGGCCACCGAGGGGGCGCTCGAGCACGTCTACAAGCCCTGGGAATATCCCAAGGATTGGGTGGTGGAGATGTTCGCGCCCGAGGGGCCGAAGATTTTGCGCCGCGGGGAATGGTTTTACCTGATCGCCGCGGTGGGCGGCACCAGTGGCCCGCCAACAAGTCATATGGTGACCGTGGCGCGCGCCAAATCCATTCATGGTCCCTGGGACGATTGCCCTCATAACCCCATCGTCCACACCCAGTCGATCGCCGAACCGTGGTGGTCGCGTGGCCATGCCAGCTTCGTCGAAGGCCCCGCTGGCGATTGGTGGATGGTTTATCACGGCTATGAGAACGGCTTTCGCACCCTGGGACGCCAGACCTTGCTTGAACCGATGGAGTGGACGGCTGACGGCTGGCCCCGCGCCAAAGGCGGTACGCTGGCAACGCCGCTAGCCAAGCCGAAGGGTGGTACGCCAAGCCCGGCAGGCTTTGCGCTGTCCGATGATTTTTCGACCAACAAGCTGGGATTGCAGTGGGGCTTCTACGCGCCCGCGGCCGATGAAACGCACCGCGCCCGCTACGATACAAACAGCCTGATCATCCAAGGCAAAGGCACCTCGCCCGCCGACTGTTCGCCACTAACTTGCATCGTTGGCGACCGCAGTTATGAAGCCACTGTCACGCTGGAGATGACGCGCGCAGCACAGGGCGGGTTGGCGCTGTTCTATGACAGCCGCGCCTTTGTCGGCGTCAGTTTCGGCGTGGGCCAGATGTTCACCTACAACAACGGACAAGAACATAGCTGGATGCGCCAGCCGATGCCGAGCCTTCCCGTCCAGATCAAAGTGACCAACCGGGACAACATCGTCACCTTCCATTACTGCAGCGACGGTAGAAGCTGGGTCCAGCACCCCTGGCAGATGGAAGTCTCCGGCTATCATCACAATGTCTTCAACGGCTTCCTCAGCCTGCGCCTTGCCCTGCTCAGCATTGGCAAAGGCGAAGTGCGCGTGCGCGACTTTATCTATCGGGGGTTGGAGGGGTAGCCGAGGCGCGGCGCGCGGGGCTTTGACTTTGGGTGAACTCAAGCCCCCTAGCGTGCCTTCTTATTGCCCACCCGGTTTGTCGCTGAATTGCGCGGGATATTTGTCGGCGACGCCATCCCAATCGGCGGCATCGGTAGGCGGCGCTCCCTTCGCCGTGATATTCGGCCACTGCTTGGCGTAGTCCGCGTTCAGCCTCAGCCATTGTTCCAAGCCGGATACGCTGTCGGCCTTGATGGCATCCGCCGGGCATTCCGGTTCACAGACGCCACAGTCGATACATTCGTCGGGATGGATGACGAGCATGTTCTCGCCTTCATAGAAGCAGTCCACCGGACAAACTTCCACGCAATCCATGTATTTGCACTTGATGCAAGCATCCGTGACCACATAGGTCATTGGGCACCATGCCTTTCGGTTTCGGCTTCCACCCGTGCGCCAGGACGGAAGGTCATACCCATTTGTAGACTGCGCGCGATGTTGTCTGCCCGTGCGGCGAAGGCCGCGGCAATCTCGGGCGGGCAGACCTCAGCTGCGGTCTGTCGAAAAAGGGCGAGCCAGTGTTCAAAATGCGCGGGTTGGATCGCATTCAACCGCGCGTGAACGGCCATTGGGTTGCCCTTGTAGCGGCCGCTTGTCAGCATCACAGACGACCAGAAATCGCACAGCTTCGCCAAATGCGGCCCCCAATCCTCGCCGATCGCCTCGACAAAGATCGGCCCGATGAACGGATCCTGCCGGACCTTCGCATAAAACCTATGCACCAAGGTCCGGATCATGGCCTCATCCACGCCCGCCACTCCGATGTTGGCTTGCGTAGCCTGTGCGCGGACTCTGGTGCCGGATGAAATGGGCGCGTTCACAGATACGGCTCCTGCAGCTAGCCCGCGAAGCGCGGGAACAAGATGTTGTTCTCGGTGTGAATGTGCTCCATCACGTCATCGACGAATTTGTGCACGCCGCTGTAAAGCGCACGCCAAGTGTTGCAGGCGTCTTCCGGAGGCTCGAAACCGTTGGTGAGTTCGTCCAGCTTGCGCAAGTTTTCGCCATGATCGACATGCTCGGCCAGCATCACCGAGATGGGCCCGGCAATCATCGGGCTGCCGCCGGAACGCATCAGCGGAAACAGAATCATCTCTTCTTTTTGCATATGGGCATCAAGCTCGCGGTGCACATATTCGAGTAGATCGGCCAGGCCATGGGGAACAGCCGGCTTGTCCTTGTGCACGGCTTCGACGCGCCGCGCCAAACGGATCAGCTCCGGCAATTCGGCGCGATGCACCGCATGGTAACGGGTCTCGATCATATCGATGAGGGCGCCGGTCTGGGCTGGCGCGGCAGAGCGTACGGAGGCGGAGGCGAGGCCGTTCAGTTCCGCGACCAGGGCCTCGACAGCAAGGCCTTTGGCCTCAGCGGCCACGCCCAGCTGCACCTTACCACCGCAACAAAAATCGAGCTTGTGGCGGCGGAAAATCGCCGTCGCGCCCGGCAACGATGTCGCAATTTCACCGAGCGCGCGATCGGCGTAAGCCTGCTCAACTGGAACCTGCAGCGTCATAACCTTCTCCTAGACCCGGGGTCACGCCATACTGGCATACTAAATACCACTTTAAGCTATCGTGATTTCTGGTATTGTCAATACCAATTAGAGGACACCCCCATTGCGCCTTCTCGCCTCCACCGATTTCGCTTTGCGCACCCTCATGCTGCTGGCGCACCAACCGGATGATCAACCGCTGAATGTGGAGACGCTTTCGCGGCTGCTCGGCGGGCTGTCCCGCAATCACCTGCACAAGATCGTCCAGAACCTGTCGGCCATGGGGCTGGTCCGCACCATTCGCGGCAATGGTGGCGGCGTCGTCTTGGCAGCAGCGCCCGACAGCATCAAGGTTGGCTCCCTCATCGCCAGCCTCGAAGGCGACCAGCCCGTCGTGGAATGCTTCCGGGAAGATGGCGGCTGCTGCACGCTGACCCCCGTCTGCCATTTGAAGGGATTCATTGGCAGCGCGAGAGGCAATTTTTATCGCGAACTCGACCAGCGCACGATCGCGGATTGCCTGCCGAAGAAGAAATCCGGCGCGCGAGCAGCCCGCTAAGCGTTTTCAGCAGTCACGGCCGCTCCTCTCCAAGCGACCGTGACGCTTCGCGTTGACGGCGCTAGGGTTCAAGCGCCAATACCGTCACCGATGCGGGGGCAAGCGTGATTGAGAGTTTGCCATTGACGGCCTGCGCCGATACCGGCTTCGGCACCACCGCATTGGGAGCGGCAAACGTATTGACGCTATCGATGGCAGCGGCACTCAAGGTTTCGCCTGTCGCTTTGCTGGCCGCAACACCCGGCACGGCAATGATGAATTCGGCTGGCGTGTTAGGATCGATATTGGTGATGGCCAGCCAGATCTTGCCCGCCTTATCCTTGGCCGCAATGGCATCGACGCGCGGCAGAGTGATCTTCTCAAAGCTATATTTGCCCGCCTCGAAGGCGACCGGAATGAAGGTCGCATCCTGGAACGGCACATACATGCGGAAGACGTGATAGGTCGGCGTCAACAGCATCTTGTCCTTGTCGGTCACGATCATCGCCTGCAACACGTTGATCATCTGCGCGATATTCGTCATGCGCACGCGGTCGGCATGGCGGGCGAAGATGTTCAAATTGAGGGCCGCCAAAACGGCATCGCGTTGGCTATTCTGCTGCATGAGAAAGCCGGGATTGGTGCCGGGCGTCGCTGCCAGCCACGCGCCCCATTCATCCACGGCCAGTGACACTTTCTTCTCCGGATCATACTTGTCCATGATGGCGGCGTGTTTGCGAATGAGGTCGTCCATGCCGATCGTTTCCTTCAGCATCACGGCATAATCGTTTTCGCCAAATCCGGTTGCGACCTTGGCTGGGGGCCAGCCGCCGCCTGTGGTATAGCTGTGCAGCGAAAGACCTTCGAAACCCCAACTCCAATCCTTCTTCGACCACGCCTTCATCACCGCTTCGGTGTAATCGGTGTCGCCCGCATTGGGGCCAACCGCGACGCGCTCCATGGTTTGGGCGGGATTATAATTGCGGTCAAAGCGAGCATGAAGCTTCATCTGATCGACATAGAAATCCGGCGACATAGCACCGCCGCAACCCCAGCTCTCATTGCCGAGGCCAATATAGGCAACCTTGTAGGGTTCGGGATGACCGTTCTTCGCGCGCTCGGCGCCCATCGCATCACTCTTGTCGGCAGTCATATATTCGAGCCACTCGGCGGCTTCACCCGACGTACTCGAACCAACATTGACCGAGACATAAGCCTCACTGCCGATTTGCTGCACAAAATCCATAAATTCGTCGGTGCCGAACGTCGCCGGTTCGATAACGCCACCCCAGTTTGCGTTCATCGACGGCTGGCGCGTCTTTCCGATGCCGCGGCGCCAATGGTATTCGTCCGCGAAGCAGCCGCCGGGCCAGCGCACGACTGGGACATGCAGCACCTTGAGCGCCGCCACCACGTCATTGCGGATGCCACGGGTGTTGGGGATCTTCGAATCTTTGCCGACCCAAATGCCCTCATAGATTCCCTGACCCAGATGTTCGGCGAATTGCCCGAAGATATGGCGGTCGATGGTTGCGCCGGGCTTGTTGCTATCCACGGTCAGTTGCATGGGCGGCGCAGCCATTGCCGATGGAGCCACAGCGGCAACCATTAGGGAGAGACTGGCGATCAGAAGCGGGCGCATGATTTCCTCACTGCGGAAAGAATAGATTGACGAGTTGATAGGGATGTCGGCCTGGGGCGGCTATGCGATGCCCTTGCCCAGGATCTTGAAAGCAACACCAAATTCATGACTGGCTTGGCTTGGGAGTGTGATGGTGAGGCCATCGGCGCCCTGCTGAAACGTCAGCGGCGCCGTCGTGCCGACCACTTCCACGCGCGCGACATCGTAGCCTTTCAAGGACGCGAGGGTGAACGTGCTCGTCTCCGGCCGACCCAATGTCAGGGCGTAAAGCGCACCGTCTTTGGTGGTGAAACGAACATCGGCCGCTGTGAACGGCTTGACGCTGGCTTCGCCGAATTGACCAGAGGTGACTTGCGTCGGCCCTTCGCCAGCCCGTTTCCAGGGCCGGGTGCCATAGATCGCCTCCGAGAAGCGCCCCATCCAACTGCCGATGCCCTCGACAATCGCTTGCTCTTTTTCGTCGATGGTGCCGTCACCCCGCACCGGGACACTGACGAGGAGATTGCCGTTCTTGGCCACCACGTCACAGAGGCGGTGAATGACCGATGCAGCACTCTTGTAGCCGTTCCGCTCATATAGAGCGCGATTGTAGTGCCACTCGCCGATACAAGTGTCGGTCTGCCAAGGATGGGGCTGCACTTCTGCGCGGAAGCCCCGCTCGACATCCTCAACCACCGCGGCGCGACGCTCCGGGGGCAGAGATTTGGTGTTGATCACCGCTTCCAACTTGCCGTGCCATTTGATCGAGGCGTTGTAGAAATGGGCGGCAATGTCGAGCCCGGCTTGGCCGAGCGGCAGGTCGAAATTGTCGAAATAAACGAGATCGGGCTGGTAGGTATCGATCAGGTCTTTGCAGCGCAGATACCACGCCCGCGTAAAGGCCGGATTGGCAGCAGGCGGATTCTCGTTCCAAACGCGATCATGCTGTTCATGCCATTCCACGGCGGCTTTAATATCCGTGAAGCCATCCGGTAGCGGCATCACGCGCCCCGCATAGAGCTCCTGCGGATCGAGCCCCTCCCACCACTTGCCCTTGCCCATCGCTTTGGTCAGGCGGAAGGCATCATAACGTTCGCCCCGGCGCGGACCTTCCGGGTCGTAGCCATAGGCGGTCTGGAACCAGTGCCACGCATGCGCCGAATGGTTGGAGACACCGAAACGCAATCCGCGCGCCCGCGCCGCCTTGGCGAACATGCCCAACAGATCGCGCTTCGGTCCCACTTGCGTGGCATTCCAGGCGTGAAACTTGGAAGCGTAAGTGTCGAAATTGTCGTGATGGTTGGCTAAAGCCACAAAATACTTGGCGCCCGCTTTCACATAGAGATCGAGCAACGCGTCTGGATTGAAGTTTTCGGCTTTCCAGCTTTGGATCACATCCATGAAGCCCGTATCGGCCGGATGGCCATAATGCTTCAAATGATGGTCGTATTGCCCCTGCCCTTGCACATACATCTGGCGGGCGTACCAATCGCCGGCCTCCGCCGCACATTGGGGGCCCCAATGAGCCCAAAGGCCGAATTTGGCGTCGCGAAACCACTCGGGGGCTTGATAGCCGGCAATCAGCGAATCCCAGTTCGCGGCAAAGGGGCCCGCAGCGCTCTCTGCAATGCCTTCGGCGCGCGCCATGGTGGGCAAACCAGCCGCGAGCCCGAGGACCGCCGCCTGTTTGAACAATTTCCGCTTTGTAATTCCGCGCCCCGACATGTCGTCCAACCCTTTGAGATACACCCGACTACGGGATTGTTATTTGTCTGACAGAATAACGGTGGTGCTGCTGGGAAGCACGCCCAATCTCACACCCTGATTTTCTGCCACGATCACCATGGCGCCAGACGTGATGCAGGCGTCCGGAAAATTAGTGACCTGTTCGCAGGCTCCCGGACCGCGCAAACGCCCGGCGCAAGGCATCGCGTTTGGCGAGATTAAAGCGCATCGCGATCGCGGCCGATTCATTGTGGTCGAAACCATGATAGGCGCCCGGCACAACTTCCAGCTCGACCGCTACCCCTGCGATCGCAAGACGGCGGGCGTATTCGATATCTTCCTCAACAAAGAGATCGAGCGTGCCGACGCCGATAAAGGCTGGCGGCAAACCGCCGAGATTAAGATTGCGCGCCGGTACAGCAGAAATTGGAACATCACGTCCACCGGGCGGGCGGCCCAAAAATGACGCCCAAGCAAAGCGGTTGGCATCTGCGGCCCAGACAAAGGTTCCTAGATGCGGCGCCACTGGCCGTGACGAGGCGGTGCGGTCATCCAGCATCGGATAGATCAGCATTTGAAACAGTACCGGCACCTCGCCGCGGTCTCGCGCCGTGATGGCGAGGAGAGCAGCATGACCACCGCCCGCGCTTTCGCCCATCACCGCAATGCGGGCCGGATCGATGCCGAGCGCGCTGGCATGGTTATGTGTCCAGACAAGCGCGGCGTAATTGTCTTCGATGGAACCGGCATAGATGGTTTCCGGCGCCAAGCGGTAATCCACCGAGATGATGACGCAATCAAGATCAATGGCGAGTGTTTGTAGTTCGCGAAGATTGGATTTGGCGTCGCCGAAGACAAAGCCACCGCCATGCATATAGACAATGCCCGGACGCGCCGCGCCCGCTTGCGCATTCACGATGTAGATGTGCACATCGGCGGCGTTGCCGATTTGCTGTTCGGATACGCCAACGCTGTCGAGCGGTTTGGCGCTCATGGCGGCAATTTTTGTGCGGATGAGCGGCAGCGTTTCGCGTGATAGCGGTGGGAAGCCCGTATTGGCGCGCATGGCGAGCGCGGCCGGACGCAGTTCTGGATCGACCAGTGTCAGCGGATCAATGGCAGGGGCAGCATTTGGCGCCGCCACCGCAAGACCGCCAAAAGCCGATGCCACAGCGGCGGCACCGCCAAATTTCAAGAAGCCGCGCCGGTTGGTCATAGTCTGATCATCCTCCGGCTCAAGCTGCCGCAAATTCGTAAAGTGCGATCTCGAACGGCGCGAGCGCGATGGCCTTCTTGCTGGTATCAAAATGGCTATCGGCAATGACCACTTGCGGTGGGGTGCCGACTTTGTTCTGGGCCTCAAGACCGGGGCTCTGCAATTTCCAGCACCGCCCTTGCGCTGCGGCGTTGAATCCTTCGAGCGACAGATCGAGAAGGCGCGACTCTTCGGTGGCATTGACGACAGCGACGATCAACGCTTTGCGATCCGCGCTGAGCGCCGCGGAAACGTCGAGCGGCCAGGTCGCGCTGCCGGTGTTGACCTTGGGCTGATCGCCGCCAATCGGATATTTCGGCGCGGGCACTGGCGCATTGCCGCTCACCGCGACGGGTATCTTGCCGAAATGCTGGTTGTAGAGCTGAAAGACGCGGCCAGAGGCGCTGATCACCGCGTTGGTGCGATTATAATCGAGCCAGGACATCGCCATCGTATAGGCCGCCATGTCGATGAATTCCGAGCGGCGGAAGAATTCGTGGAACATCCGCGCAATGGCGAGGCAGCCTTTGTAATCCTGCTGGAAGTGGTAAGCCCATTCGTCGAAAAAGACTTTCACGTGGCCTTCGTTCAACTTGGGAAAGCGCTTTTTATATTCTTCCCAGCAATCGGCCATAGTGGCGACGCGATTGGCCGGCGCTTGCGCCCATTCCACCAGCGACTGTGTGATGTCTTCGTTCTTACCGGTCGCAAGGTTGAAATGTTTGTTCTCTGGCGGATAGGCATGGGTGGCCAACGCATCAAACTTGCCCCACGATTTGGCCAGCATGCCGCCAGCCCAATCGCGCTCCGAACCATATGCGACCAGACGGCTGCCGGAATCCACGATGATGCCTTGGCCGGTCGTCATCTCGTCAACAAAACCGCCCGGCACGACGATGTAGATCGAAGAATCCACCTTGCGCATCGCATCGGCGAACAGATTGTGTTTGATGGTGTAATGCTCGAGAGACATATGGCCGAGCTGCCAATGGCCGTACATCTCATTGCCGATATTCCAGTAATGGACTTTGTAAGGCTCGGCATGACCATTGGCGGCGCGCTTGGCGCCCCATTCGCTGGTCGCAGCACCATTGACGTATTCGACGAGTTCGGCGCCGGAACGCGGCTCGCCAAAGCCGGTGTTGACGCACCAATAGGGTTCGACGCCGATGATCTTGCACATCTGCAATAGCTCGTCGACGCCGACATCATTGGGTTGCGGCGCGTTCCATTGGGGATCGAGAATGGCGGGGCGCTTGTCGGGATCGCCAACCGTGTCCTTCCAATCATAGCCCGAGATGAAATTGCCGCCCGGCATCCGCAGGATCTTGCAATCCATTTCCTTCATCAGCGCCATGGTGTCGGCGCGGAAGCCCTGGATGTTGTCGGCGGGCATCAGCGAGACGACGCCGATTTTGAAGCTGCCCGTGCCTTTGGCGGTGATTTCCAGACGGCCCGTGGTGGTAGCGGCTTTGCAGCTGAAATGAAGCGGCAGTTTCGTCCAGCCGCTGCCTGCTGCAAGCGTGATGGTCTGGCGGCCAGCAGCACCTTTGCCCCAGATCAGAGTGGCGCTGACCACAGCCCCCGGAGCGGCAGCCACAACGATGCGACCGGTATAATCTTTTTTCGCCAGCGACAAACCCGATTGCGCAATGCCGCGCGGGCTGCTTCCAGCCAAATGCACAAGCGGACTGTGCTCGCCCACATAAGGGCCGGAGGTATCCATGGTAACATCGGCATCAGGGCCGACCGGAACCCATTTGTTGCCCACCATCATCCGGCGCATGGGACTCTTGGGCGCCTCTACCGGTTTGGAGTCGATGGGGTAGTAGAATTTGCGGTCGTCAAGAATCTCGGACCAATAGCTGTAATTGATCAGATTGCCGATATGCTCGATGAAGC
>JARLIR010000176.1 GCA_031291635.1 Rhizomicrobium sp.
CTGCCTGTCCGGTTCGATGAGCGGGGTGTGGAAACGGAAGTCACGGTCGAACTCGTGAGGCACCGCCAGACGAAAGGGGCGGAAAACAGATAGGTTCGACCTAACGCCACCGCGTCACACCTCGACTCTACGCCTTTGCGATGATTTCTCAAAGGCGAGTTTGGGTGCAACTCCGGTCATCGCCATTTCGGCAACCTTGCGCCAGGACTTGCGCTTCACGGTCCACCGGTCCCCCCATGGGCTGAGATTAGGCATCGATGCCATCGCCCGTCGCTTCGTTCCTCTTGCTGGGTTTGTAGCGCAACACAGTCTGGATCGTCTCTCTCCCAACGAGAGACCGGCCCGTAAGGTCTAACCTTTTGCGCTGTATCGGGGCCGCTGGCTCAAGGTCGCGGTCGAGTTCGTAGGGTGTCGGGAAATCGGGGAATTTGACCTTCTGCCCCGAAAGGCCCGCGTCGCGCTCCAGGCTAGGCAAAACTGTCTGGAACGCCTCATTTCCGTAGGTGAGGACAACGGTTACATACGGGACCGGCAAGGTGTCACTCCGCCGCCGAAGCAATATCACTGAATTTACAAGGGGGCTATTTCCAGGGACGAAGGTATAGAGGACAGGAAAAAAGGATGTCTTCACCAAACCGATTTTGTGATCGGCGTTACGAATCCATGCCATGGCAGCGCGGAAGCTTGGCAACTCATCTTCTGGAAGGAGTGAAAGCGCCATCTTCGTAAATGCTTTCAGAACTGCGACCGGCGTATATGGGTCTCGGTGAACTGTGAGGGTGATTTCTTTTGTAGCTGCATTAACAACGGCAATTGGATCAGTCTCGTCCTGCGTAATTCTAATTCCCGTCGAACCATGTTCAAAACGCCATTGCCTGCTCGATTCTTCCTTTAGCGTAGGCACCCCCCGCTTTCCGCGAACACCAGACAAGGCGCGCTGCGGCTTTGACCAGTTACCGAGACTTGTCTCGATGCCGTCGCCAAAAAACTGATTGCAGGCGTCGCACTCATATTTCGTAAAGAGGCTCGTGTTGCCCAAGCATTCCGGGATTGCGTGTGCTTCCTTCTTGAAGGTTACTTTGGGGGTGATCAAACCACAGAACCGGCAGACACCGGGTTGGGAGTGCTGCAAAATCACTTTCTTTCCGGGCTCTATTATCCACTTTCCGATGCACGAATAGTTCGTCTCATAAAAGCGCAATGCGTCCTTCGCCTTCTCCGTCGCACCCGTGAAGATATTTTGGAGAGATACCATTTTGTCCTTCCTTGATGACGGGCATTCACCCGTCATGACGCAACCCTGGTCACCAAACCGACAGGGGTGGCGGTCATGTTTCAAGCCTCGAAATCGTACTATGACTTGCGTTGTAGCTGCGGGTGATATCGTGCTGTGGCTCAGGTAGGTAGCGCTTTATCGCTCGGTCTTTACGCACTGAACACCTACCTTTCTCCGGCTGTCACCGGGTATGGTCGCAATAACGAATAGAACGCGAGATTTAGCCCTCACGGCCTTTTCGTCTATCAATGTCGGTTATTGAACGCGCTACTCGGATTTTGTTTCAGCCGGAATCCCTAGACCGGCGCGCGTAGTGGAATTCCATCACGTTCTTTTGGACGAATCAAGGAGATTCGTTATAGCTCCGACAAGAACGGCGGATGCTGTTCCGGGGCTTTTCCCACTCCCAGTATCGACCGATGTCAGCATTACATCACGTCAGCCCTTCCCAAACTGGTATTCGCCGCTGCGTTCCTGGTGTCAGGCGGCGGTGGCAAGTTGCGGTTCGCGGTAATCCGGCGAGTTCATCGTGCCCGATGTACCGGAGCACACGATAATTCCATTGTCCCCTGTCTTGCACTTGTAGGCTCTACCCCAGACGGCATGATCGTTAGACAGAACGTGGCGGAAATAATTCGAGCCCAAAGTGACGTGAGTCAAAACTACTTCTTTGAACATGACTTTTCTGAGTGCCCAATCTAACTTGGGACGGCCCCGTCGAGGGTAGCACGCAGCACCAATTCGAGGAGGCGGCGCGAAAAGTAACGCTACTCTTCCTCAGTAAAGAAGTCCTCGTCAATCCGCTTGAACTCGATTGTTCTGTTGGTTCGCACGCCTACGCAATGCTCTATCATCAAGTCCGCGAAGGTTTGCCCGTCAATCAGAACCACCCTCTGAGGCAGATGCTTAGCGAACTCTCGCGCTTGGGCACTAAAGGTGGAGGTGGTAACGAACACGCCCTTTGTCGCTCCAAAACCCACTAAGCTGCCGACAAATGCCTGCACGTCTGGTCTGCCAATTGTGGTGCCTTGAGTGTATCTTTTGGCTTGCACGTAAACGCGATCCAGACCAAGCCGGTCTTCATTTACGACACCATCAACTCCGCCGTCACCCGTGCGGCCAAGTTGCCGTGCTGCGTCTTTGTGTGACCCGCCGTAGCCCATTGCCACAAGAAGATCGATTATCGTCTGTTCAAAGAATGATGGGCTGTTCTTTGCAATTCTCTCCAATAATTCGGCCCTTAATGCGGAGGCGAATTTGTTATATGCGGCGTCGATCTGTTCTTCGGGCGTCTGTGACTGGTCGCCTTCAATCCCACCTTCAAGAGTTTCTGCTTTCGTTTCTGTGGGAGTTGAGCCGTCTGGGCGATAAAACTCTTGGAACGACGGAATTTCCATCAGGACGCCAATGTCTATTCGGTCGGGCTTTTTATCAAGCAGCGCACGGCCCGCTTCTGTCGCTACAAATCGCCCCCGTGTTGGCAAAATGATCAACCCCGCCTTCGACAGATAGAATTTGGCCCAATGGATGCGGTTGTGAAGGATGCGTTGCTTCCCACTTGGAAGTAGCTCGTTCCGCTCATCTTCCGATAGCTTAAAGAGGTCAGCAATCCGGCTTTCGACATCGGATACCCGTTTTTCTCCCTCCGCAGCGAGGCGGAGAACTGGTAGCATTAAGGCTTGGTAGTCGGGGATTGGCATTATCGGAAGCTCGGTTCAGTGTTAGCCCCGGTAGGCTAGCGCTATGCTGGCAAAAACCCAACTCAGCAATGTCCGCCCATCTGAGTGCCGGATGGCCGGAAATGGCGCATCCTGGACCCCACGCGAAGGGCGACTTTGGGGTGCGAACTTTCCGTTCGAGCGACGGCGACCTTGCGCCACAAGCAGTCATTCCCACCGATGGCGGATCGTACCCCCAAACTGTTCTACCTCGACCTCGAACAGCCCGAAAGCCGGGCGCTATTACAGTTTGAAATCGGAACTGGATCAGGCCACCCGTGCGTGTTCGCAATAGACACACCCGCCCAGAGTCATATTTGACTTAAGCTCATTTTTCATGGCGTCAGTGAAATCGCGCCGATTAAAACCCCTTAAATCGATCTCGCCGCGCGTAACTAATGCATTTCCAAGACGATATGCCTGTTCAATATCGGCCCAAGTGTCGAAATAGGCATCATGGTCCTCACAATAATCTAGGACACCAGCTCGGCGCATCACCTGTCTGGCTTGCCCCCGAAGAGTGCCGACAGCCGCCATACAGTCCTTGTTTCCACTCATGATCGTTCGCCTTTCGGAGGTCGCCTTCTCATGGCATATTAGCTCCGTGTCCAAGGAAACCCAAGCTGACCGCTTTACCGTCACCGTGAGTCGCATAAATGAAGGCGATACGGGGGAGATAGAGGAAACCACACCCCCGCAGAAATCGGGAGTGGCAGAGATGGGCAGCAAGGGCGCTAGGTCCGCGCGTCCCTGCTGAGACAATCCATCGCTTCGAGTGACATCAGTGCCACCATGACGGAGGCGTGTTTTCATTCGGATCAAAACTAAGTTGGTCATTATCGGAAGTGTAGTTTGTGCAACCAAGGGGGTTGACCAGGGGCTTTCCAGTTTCGCCGTGAAGGCCATCCTGAATTGCACATACCGACATCCAAATCGATTGATCGCCAGATGGCTTCTGCATCTTTACAATCTGTTTCAGCACAGCGCGGGCAATAGCCTTTGTATCGGCCTCGACTTCGTCTGGCCCGGGAAGTTCCTTATAGATGAGGGTAAATTCGGAGGTGTAACCCATCGCGTCATGGGACAATTTATCTGTTCGGATCGAACGCCAGTCCAGGTGTAACGGGATGGATGCAATTTGGCGCATGATTGCCTGCGCGATTTCAGGATCGGACGCTACACGATTGGCTACTGGTCCCGGCCTGGAAGCTATAGGCTGATTTACCGCCGTCGTGCTCATTACTGAGGCAGAAATGCCCGCCAGTGCGACTCTTGCATCAGCGTTGCCTTGATGCGCAGCTTTCTGAAACCAAATGACTGCTTGCGCCGCATCCTGAGGAACGCCTTGACCTCTGTAGTAGAGCGCACCGAGGTTATTCTGCGCAGCAGAATTGCCTTGCTCGGCAGCCTTGCGATACCACTTTGCAGCTTCAACATAACTTTGCGGCACGCCTTGGCCGGTGATATACAACACGCCGAGACTATTTTGCGCGGCAGCAAGCCCTTGATCTGCGGCCTTGCGATACCACATCGCCGCCGTCGAATAGTCAGTCGTCACCCCCAGCCCTGTAGCGTGCATTGCCCCCAAGTTGTTTTGGGCGTCGGCGTTGCCCTGAGCCGCTGCAGCGCGAAACCATTTTGCGGCCTCCGAATAATCTCGGGTCGTGCCCTCGCCAGCGTAGAACATGTTCGCGAGATTGAATTGTGCAGCACTCAGACCTTTCGCCGACGCCATGCGATACCATTTGAGCGCCTCGGGATAATTTCGCTTCACGCCCTTTCCATCGTGATATATCAGGCCTAGTGCGTTTTCTGCCTTCGCATTACCTTTTGCGGCCAACGGAAAAAACAGACCCATTGCGGTCGCATAATCACCGCGCTGCAAAGCGGCCCGGCCATCTCCATATTTGTCTGCAAACGCATGAGTGCTCAGAGCTGACAGCGCGAGGCCTGACAGCAAGATCGTTAGTGCGCGCCACATGACCTATCTCCCAACTAGCCCTAGCTCCGGGCGCGTCAATAAAATCCGCAACCGATTGTTGATATCCGAAATACGGTGACAGGAGCAGTATTCCCCATTCTGCTGCCACAGGTGAAAAGTGTTCCTGTTACCGCATTCTCTGCACAAACTGCTTCCGTAACCATAGGCCCGCTGTGGGGCAAATAGAATGTCCGGATGTGGCGGATTTTGTTGAAAAACTCGACGCTGAACGACGCGTGTCGGCCCCCCGATGTCTGATGAAGTGGGATTTCGCGCGGCTCTCGGGCTCAGATCACCATTGCGGGCTGGGGCATCGGGATCAGCTTGGCGAGTTTCCTGAGGTTCTGGGCGATGGCGGCCAAGGTGAACTCGTCGCGGGCGCCGCAAGGTCCTCGTAGTCGTAGTCACCCAAGGCGCAGAATGCGTTTGAGGTGAGCAAAGTGCATCTCGATTTTATTGCGCTCGCGGCGGGAGACAATGTAGGCATCGGTTTTGGCAATGTCGCGGGCCACATCGCGTGCATCTTCGTGGATGCTACGCGGCACTTTGCGAACGGGCTCTTTGGGACAGCACCGCTTCTTCAGCGGACAATCACGGCAATCCTGTCGACTCGCCCAGTAGAGTATGGGCGTGCCATTGTTCACCACCGTGCCCTTGGTGGTCAGCGTCTTGCTCGCCGGACAAGTGTACTCGTCGTGTTCAGGGTCGTAGGTAAAGTCCGCCCTTGAGAAGGTGTCGTCATCGCGCAGCGAGTGATCGAACACCGGGATGTGAGGCTCAATGCGCTTTTCGTTGACGAGCCAATTGAGCATCTCGCCGCTTCCGTAGGCCGAGTCTGCGGCCACGAAGCGGGTCAAGCGGGAAGGTCCTGTCATGGCTCCAAACTCGCCATTGCAATAACGTCGCACCCTGGACCCCATGCGAAGGGTTTGGAGGACCCGGACCGACAATCATTACATTGCGGCGCCAAAATCACCGGCGCCAGAGATAATGGACGAAGGGCGAACGATTCCTAACTGGTTTTTCAGGAGGGGCGCGCCCGCGACAGCACAATTGCGGGCAAAATGTGCGGAAAACACCTCAATATTGGTCTTCTCAGCGATGCTTGGTAGCTATGTGGTAGCTATGGTCGAAAAGCCGATTCGTTATATTACGCTAAGCTATTGATTTTACTGGTGCACCCGACAGGATTCGAACCTGTGACCTCTGCCTTCGGAGGGCAGCGCTCTATCCAGCTGAGCTACGGGTGCGGCGCAGCGGGCAGCTATAACCTAGCGCGCCTTGGGCCGCAACGAAGGGATAAAGCCTTTCGA
>JARLIR010000177.1 GCA_031291635.1 Rhizomicrobium sp.
GATTCTTGGAGTTGTATCACGCCCCTCGATACCGCCGAAAAGGACCATAGCCGCAAGCGGTCCACCATCAATGACATCGCGCGCTTAGCGAACGTCTCCAAGAAGACGGTGTCGCGCGTGATCAATGATTCGCCCTTCGTGAAGGAAGAGACGCGGCTTAAGGTCAACGCCATCATTCGCGAGGTCGGCTTTGAGCCCGATCCGCAGGCCCGCGGCCTTGCCTTCCGCCGTTCCTTCCTGGTGGGAATGATCTACGACAATCCGACGCCGCAATATGTGGTGAACATGCAGCAAGGCATCCTGGATGCCATGCGCGGCACCTCTTACGGCCTCTTGGTGCATCCTTGCGAGCGCACCAATCCCAATTATTTGCCTGATTTGCGCCGTTTTATCGAGCGCCAGAAGCTGTTCGGCGTCATCCTCACCCCCTCGATCTCCGAGGACGAGCAGCTGGTCAAAATGCTGCGCGAGTTCGATTGCCCCTATGTCCGCGTCGCCTCGGTAGTGCTCGACAAGCTGAACACCATGGTCGTCACCCATGACGCCGATGGCGCGGCAGAAGCGTCCGCCTATCTGGCCGAGCTGGGGCACAAACGGATCGCCCATATCTCGGGTCCGGCCAGCTTCCGCTCGGCGCATGAGCGTCGCCGCGGCTTCCGCGAGGCTTTGGCCAAACGCGGCCTCTCTCTCGATCCTGGCTGCGACAAGGAAGGCAATTACACCTTCGAGCGCGGCATTGACCTGGCGCGCGAGCTTTTGGCCCGCGACCCCAGGCCGACCGCGGTCTTCTGCGGCAACGATGAAACCGCCGCAGGCGTCTACAAAGTGGCCCACGAAATGGGGCTGGCGATTCCCAAAGACCTCTCGGTGATCGGTTTCGACGACAGCACCACGGCCAGCCAATTGTGGCCGCCACTCACTTCCGTGCGCCTTCCGGTCCGCGATATGGGCCGGCTAGCAGCCGATAAGCTCTTCGCCACGCAGGAAAAAAAGAACGGGCCGGAGGAGGGGGTGACGGAAGTCATTCCCAAGCTGATCATCCGCGAATCGACCGCAGCGCCGAATGCATAAATGCCGGTTGCGCGGAGCGCGCTCTGGCGTTATGACACCGGTTACCAAATTGCGCCCAGCAGGAACCGGCCACTGGGTCTAACACTGCTTCACGCCCCCGACGAACTGACCGAGGAACGCCATGTCCATCTACAAGAAGACCCTCTACGCCCAAGGCCCTGACAGCATGGTCGGCGCCAGCAATCAGCAGCTGCGCGACCGCTATCTGATCGACGGCATCTTCGTCGCTGACGAGATCACGCTCACCTACACCCATGTCGAACGCCTAGTGTTCGGCGGTGCCATGCCGGTGACCAAGACGGTCGCCCTGCCGGCCCAGACCGAACCGGCCTCGGCTGCTGGCAAGCCCTTCCTGGAACGCCGCGAGCTTGGCATCGTCAATGTCGGCGCTGGCGCTGGCACGGTGACGGTCGATGGCGTCAAGTATGACCTCATCCCGGAAGACGGCCTTTATGTCCCGATGGGCACGGTCGATGTGATCTTTGCCTCTAACGACGCTGCCAATCCGGCCAAATTCTATCTTGCCTCGACCCCGGCCTATGCCCGTTTCGAAACGGCGCACATCTCGGTCGAAAAGGCCGTGCCGCTGGAACGAGGCGCGCTGGCGACCTCCAACGAGCGCACCATCCGCCAGTACATCGTGCCGGCCCTGGTCAAGTCCTGCCAGCTTCTCCTCGGCGTCACCACGCTGAAGACCGGCTCGGTCTGGAACACCATGCCCGCCCATACCCATGAGCGCCGCTCGGAAGCCTATTTCTACTTCAACATCAAGGAAAACGACCGGGTGTTCCATTTCATGGGCCAGCCCGACGCGATCCGCCACATCATCATCAACAATGACGAAGCTGTCGTTTCGCCGCCGTGGTCGATCCACATGGGCGCGGGCACCGCGGCCTATACCTTCATCTGGGCCATGGGCGGTGAGAATCTCGATTACACCGACATGCAAGTCCTCGACATCTGCCAGCTCAAATAAGGACCCCTCACATGAGCAATCCTTTTAGCCTTGAAGGCAAAGTCGCCCTCGTTACCGGTGCCAATACTGGCCTCGGGCAGGGTATCGCCGTGGCCCTGGCGGAAGCCGGTGCCGATGTCGCCATCGCCGGTTTCGTGCCGCCGACCGAAACGCTCGAGATCATCAAGAAGCTCGGCCGCAAGGTTGTCGACATCAACGCCAACCTGATGAGCATCGAGCCGGTGGGCCGCATCGTCGAAGAGACGGTGAAGGGCCTCGGCAAGATCGACATCCTCGTCAACAACGCGGGCCTCATCCGTCGCGCCGACTCGGTGGACTTCTCCGAGAAGGATTGGGACGACGTGATGAACGTCAACATCAAGTCGGCCTTCTTCCTCAGCCAAGCCGTGGGCAAGCAGTTCATCGCTCAGGGCACCGGCGGCAAGATCATCAACATCGCTTCGATGTTGTCGTTCCAGGGCGGTATCCGCGTGCCGTCTTACACCGCTTCCAAGAGCGCCATTGCCGGCATCACGCGCCTCCTCGCCAATGAATGGGCGTCCAAGAACATTAACGTCAACGCGATTGCCCCGGGTTATATGTCGACTGACAATACCGCCCAGCTGCGCGCCGACGAAGACCGTTCGAACGCCATTCTGGCGCGCATCCCGGCGGGTCGCTGGGGTCTGCCGTCTGATCTGGCTGGCACGGCCATCTTCCTGGCGTCGCCGGCTTCCGACTACGTCAACGGTGCCATCATCCCCGTCGATGGCGGCTGGCTGGCGCGCTAAGCCGACCCACACGGCCTTTATCGAGCCCCCGCTTGGCAACAGGCGGGGGTTTTGTTTTGTCTCGGCCAGGGCGCAATCCGCGCGTGGAAATGCCCTTCCCGGCATGCCATACAGGCTTTGGCGGCGCACTTCCCGCGCTGACACAGACAAAGGCGATCGCTCGTGACCAGAGAAGAAGACGTGCTGGAAGCACTGGACAAACCCCGCGCCCTCTATTCGATTCAGATGCTGGTCGATCCCAGCAATAAGAGCACCGACGGCTTACAGGAATTGCTGATGCGCATGCGCAGCGAAGGCAAAGTGAAATTCGACATCAACAGCGGTCGCTGGCGCAAAGCCTGACGCCTGAACGCCGCTCCTCCTACGTAGTGTCCCCTATTTCTTATCAGTCTCTTAGCACCTCTCTGCTACAACCTTAGCGTTAGGGTTGGCGCTTGCTTGCGATCGCATCGTGCTGTCGCGAGTGATAGGGGGCGATGATGCCTAGGATGATTTGGGCCGAGCACTACAGCGTCGGCGTAGCCAGTATCGATGCGCAGCATCAGAAGATGATGGCGCTGCTCAACCGCCTGCATGACGGCATGATGGCGGGGACCGACAAGATCGCCCTGGGCGGCACCCTGCAAGCGCTCATCGACTACACCATGATGCATTTCAAATTCGAAGAGGAGCTGCTCGCACGCGCCGACTATCCCGACTGCGCTGCGCATCGCCAAGAGCACGCCGCGTTGCTGCGGCAGATCCAAGCTATCCGGCAACAATATGAAAAAGTCGGTCCTCGCGCCGTGACCATTCCGGTCCTCAGCTTCCTGGCTAATTGGATTGCAAACCACATCTTGGGCGCCGATATGCGTTATCGTTCGCATGTGCTGGACAAAGGCGTCGCCTAAAGAGCGTGGCGTCTAACCGATTTGTTTTTCGTATTCGGCTTCAGGCCCGCCATACATCTTGGCGGCGCGCTGCACCAAGCCGTCACGATCGACGACAATGATGATGCCACGATTGGTTCGAATCAAACCGCGCTTGATGAGGGCATGCACGGCCTCGGTGACACCCGGACGCCGGGTGCCCAGCATGATGGCGAGAAACTCGTGTGTCAGCGGCAGAGCTTCGTTGTCGAGACGGTCTTGCGCCATCAACAGCCAGCGCGCCAGCCGCTCTTCAATCGATCCGGTGGCGTTGGCGGCTGCGGTATGGGCGGTTTGCACCATGAAGACGTGGGCATAGCGCAGCACCAGACTACGCAGGGCTTCGCTTTGGAGCATGACGCTGCAAAACGGCTTGACCGCAATGCGCAGGGCGCTACCGGCAGCTTGAATGAAGGTCGAATGCGGAGAGGTGGCGCTGCCAAGGATGACGGCAATGCCGGTCACGCCTTCGCGCCCGACCAAGCCGATTTCGACTGGGCTTGTGCGGTCGTTGGCACTGACCACCGAGGCTATGCCCTGCTCCATGAAATAGAGATGTTCGATGGCCTTCTGCGGCTGTTCGAGCGGCGCGCGGCGCGGCAGTACAACCAATTCGAGATGGGGTTCAAGCAAGACAAAAGCTTCCGCCGGAAGCTTTCGCAGCAGCTGGTTATTCGGTGTAGTCGATAAAATGGCGCCAGCCACCACTGCTCTCACCCGATGGGTTGGGGCAAGAGCTGGTGATATCTCTCAGCGTTCGCGCCCTAGTTTGCGTGGCGAACGATGTCCTATCGTACACCCGCACGCGCAAGCGATACATTACCAAGTTCGTACGGAATCGGACCATGTTTTCAGTGGATTGCGGGTTTTAGCGCTCCAATACTCCCGCCGTGGCGGAGGGGGCGAGGCCAAAATTGCGCGAATTGACGTGGAAGTCCCGCTTCGTGGTGCGTCTGACCGCGCTGTTTGTGCAAGGCGGGCAGGACACTGATGCAGCCATCGCCGACGCCATCGCCTATGCCTCCAAGTGCTATCCTCAGCACAAAGACGACACGCCCGAGCTCGAAGCCGAAGCGCTGCATCGCAGCTTACAGAACTAGGCGTGGTTCGCAGCGCCGCCGCCCTTACGGAACATCAAAGCTGCATTGGGCTCCGCCACCTGCGCGGTCGGCGACCGCATCGGCTGTGATAGTGCAATGCAGATTATCGACGGCCTCATAGATCGAGCCCGCAGCGCCGTCGCCCGGAACGCCGTTCTCAACAAGTGTGGCATACAATTCATGCGCCGAGCGGCCGCTGAGAGTCTTGTTCACCGAGCCGAAGGTCAATTCGCAGGAGTGGGCGGAGATATCGACATTGCTGGAGCGGCACTTCACGGCGCTGGCAGTGAAGCTGATGACCAAGCCGGGCGTGTGCGCGGCCGTGGCCCAGCCGTTCAAATATTTTGCCAGCAAAGTTTTGTGGGCAAAGGTTACAGACGGTGACGATTGCGCCACGATGCTCGCCAGCGCCAGGGCGCTGCTGCCACCCACAGTGTGAGGTGCTGCCACCGCGCTGCTGCTGATTGCGACGAGCGCCAGCGCGCTCAAAACGATTCTTTTCATGATGCTCCCCCCGTATGGTCCGCAAACAAAACCGGTGGGAGTGTACACCACAGCGCGCAAGGCTGGAACAGCTCTAAACGGCGTTAAGGATGATTGTGCGCCAGGCGGGTTTGCGTGCTTCGAGGCTCGCCGCGTTGCCATCGCCCCCTCCCGTCATGCTGTTGTGCTCGCTGCGTATTGGCGCTTGGGAGTTGTCGCGATGGCGGGGGCGGCGAGCCACGAAGCACACAGCCTTTCCCCATCCTGTCCGTCTTCTTTCCGCTCATCAATCTTTGCGAACGTTTCGTCGCTTGCTAGCAATGCACCGCCAGGCTTCCCACATTCCTGACGTGGCTCACGCAGCGAAGCAGTATGGAGAGTCTCGCGTCATCACAGACGCCTGCGTTGATACGGGATACCTCGGCGCGCCGCCCCAAACGCCGCTGGCGGCGCTCGCGCGCAGCCCTGCAAATGGTCGCCCTCTCCCCCACACCTCCGCTCTATAACAATTATCTTGCGCCCAGTCTGAGGCTCGCAACTGGGATAGTCGGCTTGCCCGGCGGCGCGCGGCGTAGAGCGGGCGCCCCATTCGGCAATCGCAATGCCGCCAAACCGCCTCCCAACCCCGCCTCACTCGCCTTCGAGGCGCTTGTGGCCGCTCTCATCGCTCGTGCCCAGGAGGCCATAGCCCGAGCTGACCTTGTCATTGCGGCCCTCCGCCTGCAGCGTGGGGCAAAGCTCTGGGCGCCAAGCCCGCCTTGCGGTAAAATAGAGCATGGGGCGGAGTCTTACCAAAGTCGAAGCGCTCGATACCCAGGCGGCGCACCGCTTGGATTTAGAGGGCTATCTGCTGCTGCGCGGTCTGATCCCGCCGGAGTGGCTGGAACCGTTGCGCGCGGCCTTCGAGACGGGCTTCACGCGGCAATGGCCGGTGCCGCGCGGCCCCGATTGGCGCCACGCTTTGCTGGATCTCGATCCCTTCGTGCAACGCCTTTGCCATATGCCGGCCTTGCTCAGCGCTGTTCAGGCAGTGCTGGGGCAGCCTTTTTTCCTGGCGCAAGTCGAAGGGCGCGAGCCTCGCCCGGGCGGCGGCGCGCAACTCTTGCATCGCGACGGCGCGGCTTGCGGTCATATCGGGACGGTGACGGTACTCGCCTATCTCGATCCTTTCGGACCCGACAATGGCGCCACGCAACTGGTGCCTCGCAGCCATCGCGATACCGAGGAGACGCCCGTGCCGTCCGAAGGGCAGATTATCTCGGGCGAAGCGGGCGATGTGCTGCTGTTCGGTTCCACCTTGCTGCATGGCGCCACCCGCAACATCAGCGGTGCGCCGCGGCGCACGTTGCTGATCAATTATGCCGAGCAAAGCTTGTGGGAGAACTATCAGCAAACCCGCGCCATGCGGGCGGTGCGCATGGACACCGCCCAACTCTTTGGAGCTTAACGTCCTTATTCCGGGTACGGAACAAAGCGGGCTTCGCAAGACGGCAAGCCATTGGGCATTTTGCTCAGCGTGCCGCTCAAGGTCGAATCCTTGTCGGTGGGAGGCGTGATATTGCTGCCGCCTTTGCCGATGGTGATATCGGCATGGCCTGCGTTGGTAACATATTTCACACCCGGCTTATCGGCATCGCTGAGAAAGACGCCATCCAGCGTTACGCCCACGCGATGATCTTGGGCAAAGCCGTCGAACAGGATTTGTCCGCCGCCACTGATGTTCACATCCTTCAAGGTGATGTCGCGGTATGTCGGGGGGCGGCTCCCGCTGTTGCCATCGGTGCTTGCCGCATAATGGGTGCTGATCTCGATCGGGTTGCGCGAATTGCGGATGCAGACGTTTTCGTAGCGCACGTCTTCCACCAGGCCGCCGCGCTCACCGGTGGTCTTGATGCGGATGCCCGCATCGGTGCCGTCCAGCGAAAGGTCGAACACCCGCACTTTGCTGACGCCGCCATAGGTCTCCGAGCCAATCGACATGCCGTGGCCCCAATAGAAATGGTTGTGGCTCACGGTCATGTTGGTCAGGCCCCCCTTACCGCCTTTGATGGCGATGTTGTCGTCGCCGGTGCGGATATAAGAATGGGTGACGGTGATGTTCTTGGAGCCATTGCCTGGATCGATGCCGTCGGTGTTATGCGAGAGCGGACGGGCCGAATGCGGCACGCGATGCGGCGCTTCCACCCTGACGCCCCAAACCGTGAAACCGTCACCCCCATTGTAGGTGACGTTGAAGTTCTGCGAGTTGCGGATGGTAATGCGGTAAAGGGTGAAATTGTCGGCATGGTTGGCTACGACCATGCGGAACAGACCACGGTCCTTGCCTTGATAGCGCTCGGCAATGTCCCAGGCGCTCAGATTGAGCCCCGGAATCATGACGCCGCCGCGGCCATCGATAGCGCCGTCGCCCATGATGGCTGCATCATGGGCGCCATCCACCGAAACCACCGGCTTGCACGCCGCTTTGATACCCGGCTTGACGATGCCGCAGCTTCCCGGCGTGACATCGAAGACTTTGGGATCAAGCGAGGCCAGCAGCATCGCGCCTTTGTCGACCAGCAGCGTCACGCCACTGCGCAGGGACAACGGTCCGGTAAGAAAGGCGTTGGCGGCGCCTTGAGTCTTCAGCGCCACGGCTTTGCCTTTGCCACAGCCGTCAATGGCGCTTTGGATACGGTCTGTATCGAGCTTGCTTTCGTCGGTGGCCGCCAAGCTGTCATAGGGGCCTTCTCTGACGCTGGTCAGCTGCGCGGTCAGCGTGGTGCAGAGGGGCGGGATCACCGGCTCGGTCACGGTGCGGGCGTCTTGTGCGCAAGCGCTCGCAGTCAGACAGGCGGCGGCGAACCCACCGCTCGTTATCAGTTTCAGCATGTCAGGTCCCTTGTTGAACAAACGGTACTTTTTCAAACAGCTTGCGCTCGCGCCCGCGCGGATCCTCGTCGAGATGCGGCGGCAGATCGAAGACCATGGTTTCGCGCTTGGCGAGCGAGTAGGGCGTCCATTGCGGCAGTAGCTTGTTGTTGGGATTGCCGCTCTTGGCGAAGGCGATGAAAGTCTCGCTCATCACCGCCGCCATGTGGCGGGCGCGTTCGTCATTGCCGGTGATGGCGCCTTCTTTGTCGGTGTTGTCGAAGGCGAGCGGGATGTCGGTCATATGCTGGGCGCCGCGTTTGGGATCCGGGCAAGCCCAATCGACCTGATAGGCGTAAGCCGGGGCGCCCGCTTTGGCGCGCTCTTCATCCTCGATGATCGCTGCCCGCCAAGAGCGTCCCGCCGTGGTGGCGCGGAAGAACAGCTCGGTCGCCGAAATGCCGGGAAACCAGCTTTTGTATTGCTCAATGACCACTGTGGGCGAAATGTCGACGCGCAGGTTCTTGTTGAGGCGGTCGGGCAACTCGTCCCAGCTCAGCGTGTAGACGCCGGGATCGGTGATAAAGGCGCGGGTTTCATCATGGGTGTTGCCGATCATCATCGGGATGTCCGCCGATTGCGCGGGGGCATCAGGATAGAAGGGATGGCGCTGCAAGCTGCGCATATCCAGCACCGGCCCGAAATAGACCCCGCCCGAGCCAATGATCGGATCTTTGGTGGCAAGCGCCGCCACCAACTTGTCGGTGGCAATGGTATTGAGGTCGTCGAGGTTGCTCCGCGCAATCCCCAGAGTCTTCAAGAAGGCTTCGGCGCGTTCGGTGGCATGCAAGGGCCCCGAGGCCGTCACTTGCTGGCCGCTCATCGAGGTGGCGCGGTGGAACAAGCCTCTGGCCGCCGGCATAGCCATCATGGTGGCGATCTTAGCGCCGCCGCCCGATTGGCCGAACACCATCACCCGGTTCGGATCACCGCCGAACTCGGCGATGTTCTCCTGCACCCATTTGAGGGCGAGCAGAATATCGAGCTGGCCCGCATTGCCGGAATCGGCAAAGCGGTCGTCCATCATGCCGAGATAGAGATAGCCGAAGGCGTTGAGGCGGTGATTGATCGTCACCACCACGACGTCGCCGCGCTTACACAGGTTGACGCCATCATAAATCGCGGCCGAGCCTGAGCCGTTCGAATAGGCGCCGCCATGGATGTAGAACATCACCGGCCGCTTGGCGCCATCGCGCAAAGCCGGGGTCCAGACATTGAGATAAAGGCAATCTTCGTTCTGATTGGTCTCTCCGCGGGACTGCGGGCTGGCAGCGCCATAAGCCAGCGTCTTCCTCACGCTGTGCCAAGCCCGCGGCGGCAGCGGCGCCTGAAACCTGCGGCCTCGTGTGTCGGCGCCATAAGGAATGCCCTTGAACGCCAATATCGCTTTGTCGTTGACGCCTTGCACCAAGCCGCTGCTGGTCTTGGCGACGGGGTTGCTCGCTTTGGCGATGGCTGGGCCGCTCGACAGCGCTCCCACTGCAAGCGATCCCAGCAGAACCGAGCGTCTATTTGATACCGGTGTCATATTTTGATCCCGTTGAACCCTTGGAAGCTTTAACGCAAGGCCTTGGCCGCGTCAGGCGCAGAATACCACAGGTTCGCGATCACGATTTTGTGGGAGCCCGTCAGTTCGGCTTTTATCGAACACATTCAGCTGGTTGTGCGTTGGTAGCGTTCCCACTAAGTCCTTGACAGTGTTGCCCTTCTGCATCGCATGACTTGCTTTTGCCATCATTTGGCCACGCTGGCCCTTGTTGCGACACGGGTTCGGGGCTAGGAATTGCGCCACCGGTGTCACAAAAATATTGACACCGGTGTCTTCGGTTTTCTGGAGATTCCAAAAAAACGCAGACAAAAACGAGAAAGAACCGTCACGACGAGAGCGTGAGGAACAGCAGTGAGGGAGGGAATAGCGTTGAAGAAGAATTCGAATTTGGCCGCTAGCTTTAAGCTTGGTGCTTCGGCAGTGGCACTGCTGGCCATCGTGGGCGCGAGCAGCGCTGCGTTGGCACAAAACGAAGATCTCGAAACCGTCGTCGTGACCGGCTTCCGGGCGAGCCTTGAAAAGGCGCTAGATATCAAGCGCAATTCACTCGACTCGTCGGACTCGATCCTGGCGGAAGACATTGCGAAATTCCCCGATATGAACGTCTCGGAATCGCTGCAGCGCATTCCAGGCGTGGCCCTCAATCGTGAATCCGGCGAAGGCCGCGAGATCACGGTGCGCGGTCTTGGCGCCCAGTTCACGCGCGTTCTGATCAACGGCGTCGAGGCGATTGCCACCGTCGGTTCGCAGGACGTTTCGACCTCCAACCCGGGCTCGGGCGCTGGCGGCACCAATCGTGGCCGCGGCTTTGACTTCAACGTCTTTGCCTCTGATCTCTTCACCGCACTGAAAGTCAGCAAGTCGAATTCGGCCTCATTGGAAGAAGGCTCGCTCGGCGCCACGGTGCAGTTGCAGACGGCCCGTCCGTTTGATCATCCCGGCTTCATCCTGACGACCTCGGCTCAGGCCGGCTATCAGTCTTTGGCTGGCAGCATCAATCCGCGCTTTGCAGCTCTTGTCTCCAATACCTTCCTTGGCGGACGCGTTGGGTTCTTGTTCTCGGGCGCGTATGGCACGACCAACACGCTGGAAGAGGGCACGAGCTCGGTTCGCTGGATGTCCCAGCTCAGCAACAGCGTTTATAATCCCACGGTTGGTATCACCGCGTCGACCAACCAGTTCGGTAGCGTCGCTGGCACAACCTGCCCCTCGACAGTCACGCTTGCGGCTCCCGGGCCGGCGGCTTGCGTCGCGGCTGACTCAGCCTTCCGGCCGCGCTTCCCGCGTTATGACATTGTCTCGACCCACTCCAAGCGCCTTGGTTTGACCGGTTCGCTGCAGTGGCAGCCGGATGACAAGACCCTGTTCACTGTCGATGGACTGTTTGCCGATTTCGCCCAAGAGCGTAACGAAAACTACCTCGAAGCCAACGCCTTCAGCGTCGGCAGCACGGGCACGAATGCGAACTACGTGGTGGGCACGACGACCTATCATGCTTCTTCGCTCGGTGTGCGTACGATCAATCTGCTGACCTATGCGACCGGAACTCCCGGTGTGACTGCAGATAGCACCGGCGCCCTGATGGCGACGCCGACCATGATCTCCGGCACGGCAACCAATGTCGGCCTGCGCGCCGAACATCGCCTCGACCACCTCGATACGCGCTTCATGCAGATCACGGTCGATGGCACACACGAATTCAGCGACACCTTCAAGACACATCTGTTGGTTGGCTGGTCCGAATCGCATCATCGCAACCCGGTTCAGGCCACTTTGGCGATGGATTTGGGATGCACGGGCGCGGGCGCGGCCGCGGTTTATACCTGCGGCGGCGTCGGCTCGACCACCGATCCTTATGCCTTCGATTACAGCCAAGGCAATATGCCGATGCTGCATCTGGGTGCAGTGTCTCCGAATGCGTCCTGGTTCCTGTCCAACCTGCGTGAACGCCAGGAATTCGCTTCGAACTCCTATCGCTCCGTCGCGACGGATTTTGAATGGAAGGCGAACAAGGAAGTCACCATCACTGGTGGTTTCGACCATCGCAACTTCGGTTACAACACGCTCGAGACGCGTCGTTCAACGGGTGGTACGGGCGAGCTCGCCACCATCCCCGACAACATCCGCGCCGTCGATATCAACAGCTACGTGAAGAACGTTTCGCTGAAGGGCATCGACGTTCCGGCGGGTTCAACGACGAGCTGGAACGTACCGGACCTCGACAAGGCGGCAACGGCCATTAGCCTCTGGGATCAGACCGTTTTCCCGCTGAACAAAGCTGCTGGCTATGGCGCCACTGGCACCGTGCGTGAAAATGATTTCGCCGGTTGGATCCAGGCGGCTTGGGACACCGAAGTTGCGGGCATGAGCTTCCGCGGCGATGCCGGTGTTCGCTATGTCCAGACCTCGATGCATTCGCTGGGTTACACGCTGGTCGGTACCACGATCACGCCGGTCGACGGCAAGAACGTCTATCATGACTGGCTGCCGGCGGCGAACCTGGTGCTTGCGCCATGGGACGACTTCCAAATCCGCTTCGACGCCAGCTATGCGCTGACTCGCCCTAATCTCGGCGGCATGTTGCCGACGGGTTCGGTCAGCGTGTCAGGCGCCAATGCAACGGCAAGCGTCGGCAATCCCAAGATCCCGCCGATGCGTTCGAAGAACCTCGATATGGCCTTCGAATGGTATTACGGGAAGGGATCGTTGATCTCGATCGCCGGTTTCTGGAAGCATCTGGATAACTTCGTCCAGAGCGCCCAGTCCGCTGGCAATTGGACAACCAATCCTTGGGGTTGGACTGCCGAACGCTTTGTTGGCGCTTGCGGCGGAACCGGCACCGACTGGTCCACCATCACGAACGCGACCTGCCAAAGCCAGGGCGGTTCCAATATGAATTGGACCTACAGCTACTCCGCATCGGTTAAGGGCGCGCCGCTCTACGGTACGGAAATCAACTGGCAGCAGCAGTTCTATTTCCTGCCGGATCCGTTCAGCAACTTCGGCTTGCTCGCCAACTACACCTACGTTCAGGCGCAGCAGAAATATTTCGACACCGCTGGAAAGCTGCTGATGCAGGCGGACCTCAACAACATGTCGCGCAACTCCTACAACGGGACCGTCTATTACGATGATGAGGTCTTCCAGGCGCGTCTGACTGGGGCGTTCCGCAGTCATTATTTGATCGATCCGAATATCACGACGAACTACAACAACTACGGCATTTTCGTGAAGTCGAGTTTCAACCTCGACGCTTCGACCTCCTACAAGGTCAACGAAAAGCTGATGTTCACCTTCGACGCGATGAACCTGACCAATCAGGCCAGCAACATCTACGCCGACAAATTCGCACAGCGCTCCTACCAGTTCCACAAAACCGGCCAGGTGTTCTATTTTGGCGTCAAGTACAACTACTAAACCTCTCTCCTTCTCGACTCAGACTGGCGCCGGGGGTCATCTCCCCGGCGCTTTTTTTGGCGCAGATCACGCGGATGTGTGGTGTCAAGACGAATGCGAAGCCGTGGGCTCGGCCTCAACGCGCCATTCCCTTGGGCTTTTTATGACAGCGTTTAGGGTCGCTGCGGCGCTGTGTTTTGTTGATCATGACACCGGTTTCCTATACACCTCGCTAGACCCCCATAGGGGCGGAGCACAATGCACAAACAAACGATCCAAAAGAGAGTAGCGGAGCAGGTCATGGAGGCAGTTCGGAAGGCCGATCTTACGGTCACGGAACAATTCGTTTCGGCGCGCTTGAAGGCCGTTGCTCTTCCCGGATTTCCTGGCACCTTGCCGGCTGATCTAGACGCTGCCTATCTGATCCAAGACGCTGCCATCGAGATGTTTCCCGATGAAGTGGCGGGCTGGAAAATCGGCGGCATTGGGCCGGCCCATCGCGAAGCCTTGGGAGCCCGGTCGCTGGCAGGCCCAGTCTTCCGCAAAGACGTGCGCTATTCTGCTATTGGCGGCTCGGTCGATTATGAAATGTACGTAGGCGGATTTTCGGCCGTCGAAGCCGAATATATGTTCGAGATCGGACAAGACGCTGTTGTCGGCAAGACGAGCTATACGACCGCTGAAGCGATGGCGCTGGTCAAACGCATGATTTGCGGTGTTGAAACCGCGGGAAGCCCGTTGGCCACCATCAATGTTGTCGGTCCGCTCGCTGTTGTCTCCGACTTCGGCAACAACAACGGCATTATCGTCGGACCGGACGTGCCCAATTGGCAGGATCGCGTGCTCTCGGAACTAACCTGCGAAACCTTCATCAACGGCAAATCGGTTGGCACGGGAACGGCTGCCAACGTTCCCGGCGGGCCGATCGAGCCGCTGCGCTTTGTCGCCGAATTGTGCGCTAAGCGCGGTTATCCGTTGAAGGCTGGTATGATCATTACCACCGGCGCCATTACTGGCATTCATGACGTCGTGCCGGGTGAAGTGGCGCGGGTTGAATTCAAGGGCTTGGGCGCCATCCAATGCGTCGCCACCCCGCGTAAGCCGCGCTCGTAATCAGATAAATCGGCAGGCCCTGTCACAGCGGGGACTGCCGACGCCGCCCCGCGGTCGGCCGGGCGCGGAGCGCAACCACCCCGGGGTTTCGGCAAGACCAGCCCCATTATCCCGCCTCAAGCCTCTGTTTTGGCGCACCGCAACGCCCAGCTGTGGTGAAATTGCCGTAATTTTCGCCTTTTGAAGCCTTAACGGCGCCAAAGGCTCTGCGCGCGACGCCTCGTCACCTGCTATAGGCGGGAACAGGCGCTTATCACCCGGCGCAGCAGCAATTACTGTGGCGCCATGATGAAAATGCCGATCGCCAACTGGATGCATAAGCTCAAGGCCTATGAGCGGCACATTTCTGCCGTGGCCATGATCGGCGGCTTTGCCTTTGACAATTTCACCTATGGTCGCGTCGATCACCCTGTCACCCAGACCTTGCTGATCGTCTATATCGGCGTGGCGGCGCTCTCGATTGCGCTGTTGCACTGGCTCGAGGCCCATGTGGAGTGGCAATCGACCGTGGTGCGCAAGCTGCGCGGTTATCTGCCGGCCCTGACCCAATTCGTGCTCGGTAGCTTGTGGAGCGCTTTTCTCGTTTTCTATGCCCGCAGCGGCACCGTGGTGGCGTCCTGGCCGTTCCTGGTCGTCCTCGCCGGTATCTTCATCGGCAACGAGGTTTTCAGCAAATACTACGCCCGCTTGATTTTCACGACGACGTTGCTGTTCTTCGCGCTCGTCTCCTATGCCGTTTTCATGGTGCCGGTCTTTACCCACACCATCGGCATGCTGACCTTCTTGCTCTCGGGCGCTGCGGCTGCGCTGTTGTTCGTCGGCTTTCTTTGGCTCTTAGGCAAGCTGGGGCGGGCTCGCTTTGGGGAAGTGCGCTGGCAAATCGGCGGTTGCGCCCTCGGGGTCTATGTCGCCCTCAACGGGCTCTATTTCCTCAACGTGCTGCCGCCACTGCCGCTGGCCTTGCAAAATTCCGGTGTTTACCAGGCGATTTGCAGAGTCCCGCCGCACAAGGGGGCTTCCCGCTGCGTCGGTACGACCTTCGATAACGCTTTGCCGCGCAATGGAAAGCTGTACTTCGCTGCCCTGGAAGAACCCCAATCCTGGCAGAGCTGGTTTGAACTTTACCGGACCGTACATATCGCCAAGGGCAAGCCCGTCATCGTCTTTGGTGCCACGTTTGCCCCCGTCAACCTCAACACCTCGGCCGCTTATGTTTGGCAGCATTACGACGAAAC
>JARLIR010000178.1 GCA_031291635.1 Rhizomicrobium sp.
GTGGGCCCATCCGGCGAATAAAGCTTGTCGATACAGATTTCGGTGCGATGGGTATTGCCGGAGACATCGACCAAGAGATTGCGGAAGATGCGATCCACCAGCCAGGGCGGAATGTAGCCGCCATCACGATCCGGCACTTCGTCGAACGCGATCTGCATCTCGTAAAGCGAATCGTGGCGGGCTTCGTCGATGCGTGGCGCTTGCGATGTCGGCCCGATGAAGAGGCCGGAGAATAAATAGGACAGCGAGGGATGGTTCTGCCAAAAGCCGACCAAGCTTTTCAGAACATCCGGACGGCGCAGAAAGGGACTGTCATCGGGACGGGCTGCGCCGACCACGATGTGATTGCCGCCGCCGGTGCCGGTGTGGCGCCCATCGAGCAAGAACTTCTCGGTTCCCAGCCGTGTCTGCCGGGCTTCTTCATAAAGCGCCTCAGTGATGGCGACTTGTTGGCGCCAGGAGGAGGCGGGATGAATGTTGACTTCGATGACGCCCGGATCGGGCGTTACCTTGATCACGTTGAGGCGCGGATCGTGCGGCGGTGAATAGCCTTCGATATGAATGGCGGCGTCGATCTCGGCAGCGACATCTTCGATAGCCATGAGCAGATCGAGATAATCGGCTGCGCTATCGGTCGGCGGCATGAAAACGCAAAGGCGGCCATCGCGGGGCTCGACACTGAGTGCGGTGCGCACGGTGGCGCCTTCCACGGGCTTGTCCTGCTCCACCAGCGCAAGCCGCGCCGTCCATACCGGATCTTTGGTGGCATGGAGCAGATAAGGCTGACGCGTGGCATCCCGCTCCGGCATCGCCGGCAGGTTTTCAAAGGGATCCGGCGGCGGCACAAAGGGGCGATCCGCTTCCGGCAACCAAGTCAGCGCATTGAGAGGCAAGCGAAAGCCGAGCGGAGAATCACCCGGGATAAGATGCAGGCGCCCGGCCCGCAACTGCCACAACTCAGAATGCCAGCGCCTTCCGGCCTCTGTATTCCAACGCTGTACCGGTAGCACGAAGCCCGTTGGCTTGTTGATGCCGCGCGCGAAGACTTTGGCAAGCCGCGCCCGTTCTTCAGGATCGGCGAGCTTGGAATCGAGCGGATCGACATTGGGCGAGAGCCCCTGCTCTTTGCCGACATAATGCCAAATGTCTTCGTAAGCTTCGATAGCGTAAGCGGGGTTGATATCGAGACGGCGGGCAATGCCGGAGATGAGATTGCGGGCGGCGGCGACATCCGGTTTGTAATCGGTGCGTTCGGCGGCAATGCGCTCGGGGTCGCGCCACAAGGGTTGACCATCACCGCGCCAATAGAGGGAAAAGGCCCAGCGCGGCAGGCTTTCGCTAGGATACCATTTGCCTTGGCCGTAATGCAGCAAACCACCTGGCGCGAACCGCTTTTGCAAACGGCGGATCAGCGTGTCGGCAAGCCCGCGCTTGTCGGGGCCCACTGCCGCAGTGGTCCATTCGGCGCCGTCCATATCATCGATCGAAACGAAGGTCGGCTCGCCGCCCATGGTCAGGCGCATATCGCCATCGACAAGCGCTTTTTCGGTCGTATCGCCGAGACGTAAAATCGCTTGCCAGGCCTCCGGCTCGTAAGGCTTGGTCACGCGCGGCGGCTCCACCACGCGGGTGATCGTCATGTCGTATTCGAA
>JARLIR010000004.1 GCA_031291635.1 Rhizomicrobium sp.
GGCCAGCCGCGCTCGCCAATGCAGCTGCACGGTGTTGCCAGGCTGCAGGACAGGCTTCAGTTTGCGCCCGCCGCGCACCAATCCCAGGTGCCGGCCATGGCTGCGGGTGAGGACTTCGAGGATCGTGCTCGACTCGCCATGCTGGCGAACAGAGAGAACGATGGCATCGTCAGTCCATTCCATGGGGTGTATCTGAAATTGCTTTGATCCAGCGAAGCTCACGCACAATGTATTCGGCGCAGGCTACGAATGGGTCTGCAAATACCATGCTCTCGCCGACGGGATGAAAATATACTGTGCAACCATCGGGATTCATCTGAAATATCCAGCTTGTAGGCGTACACTTGTCGTCAGACCATATCTCCCATTCCTTCAGAAGCTCGGGGTGGCGACGCAACACTCCTTCAACGCTGTCGACTGTCAACGCTTCAGTCGCCTGCGGATAACCTGTCCGTTTCACAAGATCCCGCGGGCTAAGCGTCCCAATGACACGGGAATCGACAGGCAGAAAACAAACCCGCTCAACCATATCGTCCGCGTTCATAGAGTCCTCTACTTATTCCTCCGGGAACTCCAGGCCCATTTCGCGATAATGCTCGCGCTTGTCGGCCCAATCCTCGCGCACCTTTACGAACAGAAAGAGATGCACCCGGCGGTCGAAAATCTGTTCCAGTTCTTTGCGAGAAGCGGCGCCTATGCCTTTGATCGCAGCACCATTTTTGCCAAGCACGATGGCCTTCTGGCCGTCGCGTTGGACGTAGATGATCTGGTCGATTTTGACCGAGCCATCTTTGCGTTCTTCCCATTTCTCGGTCTCGACCGCGCAAGCGTAAGGCAGCTCGTCATGCAGGCGCAGATAGAGTTTTTCGCGGGTGATCTCGGAAGCCAAAAGGCGCGAAGGAATGTCCGCCGACTGTTCGGGCGAATAGAGGAAGGGGCCTTCCGGCATACGCGATTCACACCAGGCGCCTAAGGCTTCCAGGCCGTCGCCCTTGAGTGCGCTGATCATGAAGATCTGCTCGTAAACGCCTGTGGCATTGAGCTTTTCAGCAAGCGGCAGAAGGTCTTCGACCTTCATGGCGTCGATTTTGTTCAGCGCCAACGCAGCCTTGCGCTGTGTCTTCTGCAAGTTCTCGATAATCGAAGCGGTGTCAGCGGCGGCGTGGCCGTTTGGCTTGGCGGTGACTTCTGAGGCGTCCACAAGATGGATGACAGCATCGGCATCACCTGCCCCGCTCCAAGCGGCCGCGACCATGGCGCGATCCAGACGGCGGCGCGGCTGGAAGATGCCAGGGGTGTCGACGAAGATCAGCTGGGTTTCGCCGCGCATGGCGACACCGCGCACATTCATGCGGGTGGTCTGCACCTTGGGGCTGACGATGGCGACTTTCGAGCCCACCAAGGCATTGACCAAAGTGGACTTGCCCGCATTGGGGGCGCCGATAATGGCCGTGAAGCCGCAACGGGTCATACTGTCTTTCCTACGCTGAGAAGCATTTTGCGGGCCGCGTCTTGTTCGGCCTCGCGTTTGGAGGTGCCGGTCCCGGTCTGCGGGTCTTTGCCAGTGACAGAGACCTCCACAGCGAAGACAGGGGCATGATCGGGGCCATCGCGGCCGATGATTTTGTACTCAGGCGGACCCGCTTTGGGGCCACGGCTTTGCGCCCATTCCTGGAGCCGTGTCTTGGGATCGCGCATTTCTTCATTGTGAGCGGCAAAGGTCTGGATCCAATAGCGGTCGATGAAGACTGTGGCGGCTTCGACGCCACCGTCGAGATAGAGGGCGGCAATCACCGCCTCGCAAGCGCCGGAGGTAA
>JARLIR010000179.1 GCA_031291635.1 Rhizomicrobium sp.
CCCCGTCTACGCCCGCCACAAAGCGCAGCGCCTTTAGAATATAAGCGCGTTCACCGAAGGGAAATTTGGGAAGGCCGAGCGCGGCGTCAACCAAAAGGCGCACAGTCAGTGGCCCCAACTTCGCCGCCTCTTCGAGAAAGCGGATATCGCCAGAGCGGATGTCGTCAAAGCCACCGCAAACCAAAACTGCAGTCACGCCTGCCCCGTTCGTATTTTGACCTGAAATGCGCCGGGCACCGGCTCTTCCGATACTACAATCAAATAACCGCCGCCGGGGCCCGAGTAACAGGCGCCAAGATATTGCTTCTGATAAGCCGTAGCCAGTTCGATCAGATCGACCTGCATCACCGGATGGCGCATCGACTGCGGCAGCAAGGTGTCCCAGCATTTCAGGCCCTGGTTGACGCCCTTGCCGAGCCCGACCGCATCCATTTTGAGAATGGCATCGTAGATCAGCTTGCCCGTCTCACCGAGCTTGGTCACCCATTTGGGATCGAGTTTGCGCTCGACCAGTGGATTGTAGCCTTCGGGCCGCGGCTCTACGGGTATAAGCCACAGCACCTTTTCCAGCCAGCGCGCGATGCGCGGCGAGGTGCAGCTTTCGACATGCTGCGGGAATACGCCGCCTTCGTGGTGAAAGTCATAATCGAGCCGATTCACACCAGGATAAAGCAAGCCGATCATATCTTGTGATCCGCTGGGCTCTGATTTGTAGGTGTTCTCGGCGTGGTACAGCGCGCGCACCAACTGTTCTTTGGGCAGGTTCGGCAACTTACCCTTCCACAACTCCATCGCCACGATACGGGTCGAGCTCGCCACGCCCGATCGGCACATTGGCCGGAAGGTGGGTTCGATCTGCACCACCACCATCGCCCCAGGCGGTTTGGGGTTCAGCCGCGACATGAAAGGTTGGTCGATCCAGCCGCCCCCCAATTGCAGACGATTGGGAATCGTTCCGAGCAGCTTGGCGACCGGTGTGAGGCGTCCGTTCACCCGCGGCACTGTCGTTTTCGTCCCCATCGTCTCCCCCATATGAATGCCGCGAATTTATATGCTAAATCGACTGCAAGGCAATGAAACAAGTTCGGCGGCGCCACGCCGCACGGGGAAAGTCGCTGGGGATGGAAAGCAAAAAATCGTACACCCTGGCCATTGTGCTGGTGGTGAGCCTGTTCTTTGCATGGGGCGTGGCCAATAGCCTGAACGACATCCTCATTCCGCAATTCAAAAAAGCCTTCGTGCTAACCGACCTGCAGACGGGTCTGGTGCAATCGGCCTTTTATGGCGGCTACTTTCTCTTTGCCATACCGGCATCTCTGCTCATGCGCCGCTATGGATATCGCGGTGCCCTTCTAACCGGCCTTGCCCTTTACGCTGTCGGCGCCTTTCTTTTCTATCCCGCAGCCGAAACCCATTCTTACCTCTTCTTCCTCGGCGCCTTGGTTGTGATCGCCAGCGGACTTTCCTTTCTGGAAACCTCCGCTAATCCTCTGATGACCGTGTTGGGAGCGCCCGAAAACGCACAGCGTCGGCTCAACTTTGCCCAAGCCTTTAATCCCCTTGGCGTGCTCTCTGGGGTCATGGTCGGCGGGCTATTCATCGTCTCCGACCAGAAATTGCCTGCTGCGCAACTCGCCCACGCGGTGGTCGGCCCCTATTTGGTCATCGGCAGCTGCGTTCTGCTGCTGGCATTTATCCTCGCCAAAACCCCGTTTCCCGAAGTTGCCACTCTGCATTCTAACGAGGAAGAGGCAGCGTCCGGTGGCTTTCTGAAACTGCTTCTTTATCCGCGCTTTCTGTTCGGCGTGATGGCGCAATTCTTCTACGTAGCAGCACAAGTTGGCGTGTGGAGCTTCATGATCCGCTACAGCCAGCAAGCCCTGCCCTCGCTCAGCCTCAGCCAGGCCGTCAATATTCTGTTCTGGTCGCAGGTTTTGTTCATGCTAGGCCGCTTCCTCGGCACAGCCCTCATGGCCAGGATCGCCCCGGAACTGCTGATGGCGATCTATGCTGCTATCAGCGTGGGCCTGACAGCAATCGCAGCCTTGGTTGGGGGCTTACCGGGTATCGTCTGTCTCGCCGCCACCAGCTTCTTCATGTCGATCATGTTTCCGACGATCTTTGCCGGTGCCATTCGCGATCTGGGCCCGCTTACCAAGAACGGCTCGTCGTTTTTGGTGATGGCCATTATCGGAGGTGCTTCGGCGCCACCGTTGATGGGTTATATCTCGGGCCTGTCGTCGATGCGTTACGCGATGCTCGTGCCCTGCGCCTGCTTTGCTGTTATCTTTGCCTTCGCGCTTGCCAACCGGCCGAGAGCCACAAGACTAGGATAAGCAAACCCGCTCACACTTTCACGTCGCCGAGCTTTGCTTTGATGGTTTCGAGATAGCGTTCGCCGCGGTGCCAGGCCGTGGCAGAGGCGATCATGGCTTCGATACCGCGGCGCGGCTTCCAGCCAAGCACCGAAAGTGCCTTGCTGCTATCGGCGATCAGTGCCGCAGGATCGCCTGCACGGCGCGGCGCTGTTCCGGGCTCATAATCGGGACGCTCCAGCACTTTGCGCGCAGCTGTGACAATCTCTTGCACCGAATAACCGGAACCGCTGCCAAGATTGAAGATGTTGGTCTCACCGCCATCCAACAGATAGCGCAGTGCCAGGACATGGGCATCAGCAAGATCGAGAACATGGATATAATCGCGAATAGCGGTGCCGTCAGGCGTGGGATAATCGTTGCCGTAAACTTTGAAGCCGCTGTTGAGACCCAAACGATCGAGAAGGCTCTCCGGCGTGCCGATCAGCGGCAATACCAAGCGAGGGAGAAGATGGGATTCGGGAACATGCGCTTCACCGATGCCCGCTTCGGGTGCAGCCCCTGCAACATTGAAATAGCGCAGCGTCACCGACCGCACGCCAGCGACAGCGCGCAACGCGATCTCGGCATCAAGCTTGGATTGGCCATAAGGATTGATCGGCTGCCAGGGCGCGGTCTCCGGTATCGGAACCACATCCGGCTCGCCATAAACGGCCGCGGTGCTCGAGAAAACGACGTTGTGAACGCCTTTTGCAGCAATGGTCTGGAAAAACACCGCGGCCTTGTCGCGGTTGTTCTCAAAATACATCGCAGGATTCTGTACCGACTCGCCCACTTCGATAAAGGCGGCGAAATGCAATGCGGCAACCGGCTGAAATTCGTCACACACCGCGGCAACGAAGGCGGCATCGCCGATATCGCCTTGACGAAAGGCGGTCGCATGCTCGGTCGCCCAGCGATTGCCTTTGACGAGGCTATCTAGCACCACCGCAGAAAATCCCGCCTGTTCCAGGGCAAGCGCAACATGACTGCCGATATAACCGGCCCCACCAGAAATCAGAATCGTGCTGCGTTCACCTGTGGTCATAACCTACCCAATACAACATTTGCGCCTACATGATTTTTAGACACAAACACCCAGCAAGCAAGGGATGTCTGTGCTGACGAAATGGTGTCAGAGCAATGCGAATGCTACATCCCGCTATTGCGGCTTTCATGTTCCAGCCACACTTCGCCTGCCAAGAGACCGGCTGAGATGCCAAGAAAGCCACCCACCACGACATCGCTGACAAAATGCCAGCCGCCAAGCACCAGCACGCCTGCCCCAAAGAGCAGCAGCGCCGCCAAGGGCAAAACACTGGCCCGATAAAAACGCAGAAAGACGCCGGCGAAGCCGCCCGCCAGCATCATATGGCCAGAGGGAAAGCTGCTGTTTGGCGTTCCCAGGAAGAGGTTGAAGCTGTGAGGCGCTCCCGCCAGCACGTCTCCGACATTGGGCACGCCCCACAATATTTTCAACACGCTGGAATTGACCGCATAGGCGCAAACCGAGCTCAACAAAGCCACAGCAAGCACTTTTTCTAAGCGCGACACACGTCCGCGCACGATCCTGTGCAACGCCACTGCCAATAACGCGAGCGCTTCGAGCGTCAAAAGAACGGCGCTGCCGATCCCATCCTGCAAGGCGCCAAGATGGCCCGATAACCTCTGAGCCAAATGCGCCGCGGGAATATCGACATAAGCAAAAATCACCGGCAATGAGAGAGCGCAGGCAAAAAGGCTCAAGAGCCAGATTCTGGCACCACGGGACAGCTCAATCACAGCACTCGTCCCTAACGCATCTGGCGCCCGCCATTGCAATCCTCTGTCCCAATAGGTGGCACAATGTTGGGGCCCATCACGGCCAAGAGCAAGCCCCGACTGCCTCCTGGAAGGAGAATTCGAGCGCTTTGGGCTTTATGCGCCAACGCTTTCCAGCACCGCGGCGGTGATCTGATCTTGTGTCGCCGCGTCCATATAGGGATGCATCGGCAGGGCCACGACATGGCCAGCGATCTTCTCCGATACCGGCGTGGGAGCGCTCGGAAAATGGGCATAACCTTTTTGCAACGATAGCGGGATGGGATAATAAACCGCCGTCGGCACGCCTTTGGCTTTCAAATCCGCTTGCAGCTTGTCGCGATTGGGCACCTGGATCACATATTGCGCCCACACCGAAGTGGCGCCCTCGATCACCACCGGCCACTGGATTTGGTTCGATGTCGCAAAAGCCGCGTTATAGCGCTGCGCCACGGCTTCGCGCTTTTCGATTTCGTCGGCGAAAATCGTCAACTTCTGGCTTAAGATCACCGCCTGAATGGTATCGAGACGCGAATTCAGCCCGATGCGGACATTCTCGTAACGGTCGCTGCCTTGACCATGCATGCGGATGGATTTGAGCAGTTCCATCAAACCGTCATCATTGGTGAAGCAAGCCCCGCCATCGCCATAACAGCCTAGCGGCTTGGCCGGAAAGAAGCTCGTCGCCGCCGCATCACCGATGGAGCCGGTGACTTTGCCATGATAGGTGCCGCCGAAGCCTTGCGCGGTATCGCACAACAGTTTCAGGCCTTCGCGCGCCGCAATCGGCGCAATCGCATCATAATCCGCTGGCTGACCAAAGAGATCGACCGGGATGATGGCTTTGGGCTTAAGCTTGCCCTCTTTCTTGACCATCGCAATGGCCGCTTCCAGCGACGCCGGATCGATATTGTAGGTATCCGCCAGCACGTCGACGAAGACCGGCGTGGCACCGACCAGCGGCATCACTTCGCCGGTGGCGCAAAAGGTGAAGGCCGGGCAGAACACCGCGTCTCCCGGGCCGATTCCCCAGGCCATCAGAATCAGCTGCAAGGCATCGGTGCCATTGGCGCAAGCCACGGCATGTTTGACCCCGGCAAAAGCGGCCAGTTCTTCTTCCAAAGCGGAGACCTGCGGGCCCAAGATCCACTGTCCGCTGGCAACGGCAGCCAAAATGGCCTCATTGAGCGGCTCGCCCAGACGTTTGCGCTGCGCCTGCAGATCGATGAACGGGATGGCCATGGCAATTCTCCGCATGGTGAAAGAACGGCTGCGGTTTTAAGCGTCTCGCCGCCCCCTGCCAACCAGAAGGGCGACACATTATGTTGCTGATTGCGTCAAGCCGGTCTTAGATGGGCCCTCGCACGCAGGGCGGGAATTGAACAAAGGATAATGCTGTGTCGCTGCGCTCTGCCTTGCCCGCCTTGGCCTTGCTCGCGCCTGCGGGCTTTCTGGTCTACATGCTGCTGTCGCAAACGGTAACGCCCCCCAGCGACCCTGATCACGTCATCGGCAGGCCGGTGCCGGAATTTTCTCTGCCCGCCCTCAAGGCGGGCGAGCAAGGGTTGGAGAGCAACGATCTCAAGGGCCAGATCACGGTTATCAATGTCTTTGCCTCTTGGTGCATGCCTTGCCGCGCCGAGCATCCGCTGCTGAAACGTCTCGCCGGCAACGACGTAGTCTTGGTAGGGATCGCGTACAAAGACAAAGCCCCCGACGCGATGCGCTTCCTCGCCGCCAACGGCAATCCCTACCGTGTCGTGCTCAGCGATAATGACGGGCAAACCACTGGCGGATTTGGCCTCACCGGCGTGCCCGAAACCTACATTATCGACAGAAACGGCATCATCCGCTTGCGCCACCCCGGTCCGCTGACCGAGGCGGTCATTACCAGCGACATCCTTCCGGCGCTGAAGCGCTTGCAGTAGCGCCTTCCGCCACGTCGCTTCCCTTTCGCGCAATTGTATCGAACTCGCTCAGTCTGGACTGCGTGGGAAGTTCGATACAGCTGACACCGCCCGCCACGACGGAGGTGGCGCGTCCACGCGTATTAGAAAGGTCAGCGAAGCAAGCGGACGGAGGAGTTTGGCGAATGGATAGTTACTTCCTATGTCGCCTTGTCATGTTATTGCAAATCGCGCTCGTTATGCTGCGCGACCCCGGCTTTGCCATGGAGATCGTCACCGGCTGGCGCCGTCCTGCTAAAACCCGGAGTGCAATTTATCCTTCAGCCACAGAAGGCCGATGAGGGTCTTGCCGTCAAAAATCTCGCCGCTCTCGATCATGGCGAAAGCCTCGGCAAAAGGCAGTTCCACCACTTCGATCTCTTCGCTTTCTTCCGCCAGCCCGCCGCCCGCTGCCACCGGCTCGCTGCCTTCGGTTTCGCCGTAGAACAAAATCCCGCGCTCCGAAGTAATGCCGGGAGACGGATAAAAGGTGGCGACCCGCGTCAACGGCCCCATCGCGAAACCCACCTCTTCCAGAATTTCGCGGCGGATGGCGACATCGGGCGCTTCACCCGCATCGATCAGCCCCGCCACCAATTCCAGCGGAAAGGCTTGATCGCGCGACAGCCCGCCATAACGGAACTGGCGCACCAGCACGACCGTGCCTTTGGCTTTGTTGACGATCAGGGCACACACCGCATCCTCGCGCACGAGATCGAGGCGGCGGATCGGCGCACTCATGCTGCCGTCCATCTGCTCAAAGGAAACGATCGCCTCGTCCACTTTGAAAAAGCCGTTCAACAGCCGGATCCGGCTGAGCACGTCCACTTTCTTGCTCATCGCGGCGTCCACCCATCCAGCACCAGTTTGGCGTCAAAGGCTTTGGCCTGTTCCGCCGACAAGATCCGCCGCCGCGCCGAAGCCGCGCCCGCACCAGGCCCGGTCGAGCCGAATTCGTAGAAGCGCACCGCTTCCGGCTGCAATTCCGCACGCCCGCCTTCCTTGGTGCCATAGCTCATCGGATGCCAGCCTTCCGGCACGATGTGATCGTCCATCCAGCAGTTGATGTAGACCGCAGCGCCGACCGCTTCGGGATCGCCATAATGCCCATCCGGGAAGGTCCCCGTGCGCCGCCAGGGCCGTCCCAGCGCCACGGTATGCGCCGCCACGGTGCTTTCTTTGGTCAGACGGCAAGCGATGAACACCAGCCCGTAAGGCTGCGCCACATTGGTATCGGACGCCGCCACATAGCCATTGAAATCACCTGGCGGGCGTAGCCGCGAAACGATCTCGCAGGTATCGAACACCGCGCGGCCGGCGCCGAAAATAAAATCCACACAGCCGTCAATCTTGCAGGCGCGGAACAAGCTACGCCCGGAATTGACAAACAGCGTGTCGTGATAAGCGGTGAGATAGACATCTTCGAGGAAGCTGCGGTCGGCCGCGTCCTGAATCGCCAGCGCCACCGACTGGGTGCCGATGGGTGCGGGCTTGTCATCCTTCAAGGATTTTTTGACCAGATGGCCGATGTAATCAAAATCATTGGCGATCGTCATATGCTTGGCGGAAAAATCCGCTGCCTTAACCGTCACCGTTGGGGTGCCGAAGGTGCCGATGGGCTTGCCGCCCGGCCCCGGATCGCCCGCTGAGGCGTTGAAGACGATGGTGGTCTTGCCAATGCCTTCACCGATCAAGCTCACGAAAGCTTTGTCGATCACCACCCGCTCGCGCCATTCGCCCGCTGTCACCAGGATGCGAAAGGGCTTGTCGCCAGGAGCGGCCGCCACTGCCGCAGCGACACTCGCGAATTCGCCTTTGCCGGGCCCTTTGCGCACGATGGCGTCATAGCCCGGCAAGGCGCGCGCAGCGCCGACGACACTAAGGCAGGAGAGCCCCGCCAGAACGGTTCTGCGCTTCAGCATGAATACTCCTACAGCCCTTTGGGCAAGCCAGCGAAATCGGCAACCGCCAGCGCATGGGGCGTGAAGCGGGCGGAATGAACCGCGCCATGGAAGGGCGTTGCCTTGTTGATGCGCATGCCGATGCCGGTACGTCCCGCCTTTTGCGGCGTGTAGGTCAGTTCCGCTTCGGCCTGCAGCACGCCATCGACAAAGCTGCGATAAATCTTGCCGTCGAAGGTCTGCTGCACAGCATACCAGCGGCTCAGCGGGAAAGTCTTTTCGGGCACCACCAGCGTGGTGTTGTAGCCCGGGCCGGTGGTGAAGGCATCGAGATACCAGCCGGTTTCCACGACACGGATTTCGAACAGGGTGCGCGGGCTTTGGGCATCGCCATTCACCGCATCGGCTTCGGCCAGATGCAGCCAGCGCTGCTCGAAGGCGCCGCCATCGGGGCGGAACACCGCTTCCACGCTAAAGGCCGCGGCCCCGGCCAAAGGATGGTTGGCGACATACACAATATCGGCCGCGCCATCGAATTGGATGGCCTTGCCCGCGCCGGTCTCGATCAGTGTCGGCGCGCCCTCGACGGTAACGGCATAGCCGCCGATCGCATCCAAATTGTCAAAGGTCCAAACGGTGGTCATGGCGGGTTCCTTGGCTGTGGTTGTGCTTTATGGCGCCGTTGCCAGCCCAGCGGGCAGCGGCAAAAACTCTTCCGGCTTCAGCGCGCTCGGCGTGAAGCGGGCTTCATAGACGGCACCCTTGAAGTAATTGACGCGATTGATCCGCGTGCCGACCGAGCTATGGCCTTCGCCTTGCGGTTTGTAAGCCAGCGGCACTTCGCCTTGCAGCACGCCATTCACATAGCTGCGGAAGGTGGTGCCGTCATAGCTCATGGCGACGCGATACCAGGGGCCGATGGGAAAGGTCTTATCGGTGATGATGATCTTGGTGTTGTAGCCCTCGCCCGCGGTAAAGGCGTCCAGATACCAGCGCCCCTCCACCACCCGGATCTCGAACAAGAAGCGCGTGCCGGTGTCGAGCCCCGTCTTGGCATCGGTTTCGGCCAGATGAAACCAGCGCTGTTCGAAGACGCCGCCATCGGGGCGGAAGATCGCTTCAAAGGTGAAGGTCTTCAACCCGGCCAAAGGATGCTTGTCGATGAACAGCGCATCTTTGACGCCATCGAACTGGATGGCGGGGCCTGCCCCGGTACTGATGATCTTGGGGGCGCCTTCGGCATGGGCCGCCACACCGCCAACCCGGTCGAGGTGATCAAACATCCAGACGGAGGAATCGGCGTGCGCGGCGGCGCTCAGAGCCAACAATCCGGCGACGGCAAAAGCTATGCGCATAGGGCACCCTGATTGGATTCGTCAGCTCTTACCTAGCACGCCGTCCGCGGCCCTACACACCGTAGAAGTCGCGATACCAGGCCACGAATTTGCCTATCCCTTCACAAATCGGTGTGGCGGGTGCAAAGCCGAGATCGCGCTGCGTCTCGCGGATGTCGGCATAGGTCGAGACCACATCGCCCGGCTGCATCGGCGCGAAGCGTTTGTCGGCTTTGCGCTGCAAGGCCTCTTCCAGGCCTGCGATGAAATCGGTCAGTTTTTCGGATTGGTGATTGCCGAGATTGTAGACCTTATGCGGCGGCGTGGCCTGCGGGCGTACTGCCATGGCGGCCAAAATCCCCGCCACGATGTCGTCGATGTACGTAAAATCGCGCCACATCTCGCCGTCATTGAAAACCGTGATCGGCTCCCCCGCCAAGATCGCTTTGGTGAAGAGGAACGGCGCCATGTCGGGACGGCCCCAAGGGCCATAGACCGTGAAGAAACGCAGCCCCACCTGGGCAATGCCGTAGAGATGGGCATAGGTGTAGGAGATCAGCTCATCGGTCCGCTTGGTGGCGGCATAGAGCGATTGCGGCGTTTCGACCGCATCCTCGACTGCGAAAGGCAGCTTGGTATTGCCGCCGTAAACCGAGGACGAGCTGGCATAAACGAAGGTCTGCAGGCGCTTCAGCTTGCGCGCCAGCTCCAGCATCACCACATGCCCCATCACATTGGCGGTGATATAGGCATAGGGGTTGATCAGCGAATAGCGCACGCCCGGCTGGGCGCCCAGATGCACGATGTGGCTGATGTCCTCGTTCGCAAAGGCTTGCATCGCGGCCGGATCGGAAAAATCGCAACGCTGGAAACGAAAACCCGGCTGCTTTTCAAGCCGGGCCAAACGCGCCTCTTTCAGCCGCACGTCATAGTAGTCGTTGAGATTGTCGATGCCGATAACGCTCTGGCCACGCGCCAGCAAGGCCTCGGCAACGTGATAGCCGATAAATCCGGCGGCACCGGTCAGAAGCACGGTCATGGACAGATCCGAATGCGTGTCGGCCGCTCAATAAACCAAACCGGAGCGGCTTACCATGATCGCTTAAGCCTCATCCTTCGCGGTGAGAAACTTGTACGCGAAAGCGGGCGCCGAGAAGCACAGCCCATAGAGAAAGGGCGCCAGGATGAAGGCGACACCTTCCAGCATCGGCAAATGCGCGGCCCTCTGCCGCATTTGTTCGAGCGCGATGCGGTCCAGCGCGCCTTTGTCGGTCAGCATATCCCAATGGGGCACGAAGACGTCCGGTCCCAGCACGATCCCGGTCGCCAGCGCGGCCACCAGTGCCGGCGGGATGGTCACAGCCAAGCTGATAGCGATGATGCGCAGGACATTGCCCTTGGCCAGGCCCCAGCTCTGTTCCAAGCCGTATTTGCCGCCCGAAAGCGCGGACGGCACAATGAAATAGCCCAGCCGCACAAAGATCGGCAGCAACACAGGCAGCAACACCAGCGCAAACAGCCCGGCAAAACCGAGCGCCGCTTGGCCCGACGGCAGACCAGGAACCTTGCCGCCCAGCATCCCGCCCAGGCCCATCCCGATCAGACCGCAAACCAGCGCCACCACGACCGCCAGGACATAAAGTCCGGCATAGCCGCCTACGGCCCGCATTTCCGGCAGGCCTAGCGAAAAGCGCAGGAAAGAAGGGCGCTGCTCCATGGGACACAGAATTTCGCGGGCAATCGCCACACCCATAACGCACATCAGCACCAACTCGACCGCACCGAAGGCGAATTGTGCGGCCACGACCGGACCCATTTGGCCAAAATCACCACTGTCCACCGCAGCCGCTCTGCCGGATAAAGAGGCGCCGGTTGAAAAATAGTCACCGACGGTAATCACGATCATGGGAAGCCAGATCAGCGCGATCACTTTCTCCAGACCCGCGAAGGTAAACCGATAGGACGCCGCGATGGTCTGCCGAACGGGTATCTTCTTCATGCACTGTCCTTTTTCGCGCGCGAAGGCCTTATAGGCGGTTCTGCCTTCGCCCGCTACGCATACCGGTATGGTTAATGCTGAATAGCTCAACCGTCCGCTGGCGCCGTGACAGCTTTGTAGGCCGCTCCGATGGCGCCAAACACCGTCCCGCTGAGCAGCACACCGGCCACCAACTCGATGCCAATGATCGCCGGGATCAGCGGCCACAGCGAGCGCAAAAAGGCCATCGCGTCGGGAGCGCTATGGGGTTGGAAGCGGAGCACCTGCACCAACACCGTCGGAATGATGGTGGCGTATATGGCGATCACCGCCAAAATGTAGATGGGAAAAATCACGCCCAGCATCACCACGATGATGCGCAGGACATTGCCTTCGCCCAGCGCCCAAGCCCGTTCCAGACTGAGCCGGCGTTCGCCTACGATCACCGCGGGCAAAAAGAAGAACAGCCGCGCCATGACGTAAATCACCGCCACAAAGGTGGCCGCCACCAAGCCGATATTTGCAAGCACGACCACCGCCTGCGGCGCATTGACCAGCGATCTCAGGACGAAGTTGGCCGCGCCAAAAGTAATCCCAACCGCAATTTCGCAGATGATGAAAAACACGAAGACCAGCACCGTGGCCGCAACCATACGCCACACCCGCCCGTCCAAAGAGAACCAGAACAATGTCAGACGGGGCTTTTCTTCCAGCGCCAGACGCAGAATGCCGACTCGAACCATGGAGCTGACGAGCAACCCCGTTACCATGATGACCGGAACCGCCAAAGCGAACAGCGGCAGGCGCGAGAGCACAAAGGCTTGCGGATCGGCAAGCGCCACAAAGTGCCCGCTCAACCACTCATGCGGTAGAATCGCATAAGCAAAGCCGCCCAGCACGGCGACGAACACCAGCATTGGAAACCACATCGTGCCGATGATCGAGATGATATTGCCGAAGCAAAATCTATAAGCGGCCAGAATCGTGCCTTCGATCGGAATCTTGCGCATTGCCCATCCCCCCATGGTCCAGCAATGCTAGGCTATCCCAAGCGCAGTTTTACGACAATCGCAGTCCGAGCACATCAGACCTAGTCGCGGAGTAAGTATGACCATCCCCGAATATGGCCGCCTCGATGCCACTGCCCTGGCCGCGCTGGTGGCGTGCAAAGAGGTCAGCGCCGCCGAACTTCTGGAAGAGGCCATTACCCGCGCTGAGCGCGCCAACCCCGCTCTGAATGCGATCGTTTACAAAGATTACGCGAGGGCTCGCGAGGCCGCCAAGGCCCCGCCCTCTGGCGCCTTTGTAGGCGTGCCCTTTGTGCTGAAAGACATTTCCCTGCTCGCCGAAGGCACCCCCACGCGCCAAGGCTCACGCTTTATCTCCGCGGCGCCCGCCGATCACGACAGCCATCTGATGACGCGCTTTCGCGCCGCCGGGCTGATCGCTTTCGCCAAAACCAATGTGCCGGAGTTCGGCTTGGTTCCCACCACTGAGGGCAAGCTTTACGGCGTGGCGCATAACCCCTGGAGCCTCGCCCATTCCACCGGCGGCTCCTCTGGCGGTTCGGCAGCGGCGGTGGCGGCTGGAATCGTGCCCATGGCCCATGCCAATGACGGCGGTGGCTCGATTCGCATTCCGGCCTCGGCTTGCGGGCTGGTAGGTCTCAAGCCGACGCGCGGACGCATCTCTGCGGGGCCTGACATTGCCGATTCGCTGGATGGCCTCGCCATCGAATTTGCCGTCACCCGCTCGGTGCGCGACAGCGCTGCCCTGCTCGATGCCGTGGCCGGCAACGCCCCTGGCGATCCTTACAGCGCCCCGCCACAGCCGGAATCCTTTGCCGCCGCGGCGCTGCAAAGCCCACGCCCGTTGCGCATTGCCTTCACCACCCATCGCCTCGACGGCACGCCGGTGCATCCCGATTGCGCCGCTGCGGTCGAGCACACGGCCAAGCTTTGCGCTGCGCTGGGCCATCATATCGAAGAGGCCTCGCCCAAACTCAATCCCGCCCTCACCGCCGCGTCCTTCGCCGATTTGTGGTGCAGCCATCTGGCCTCTCTGATCGAATTCATCGCCCGCACCACCGGCCAGACGCCCGGCCCCGACAATCTCGAAGGTCTCACCCTCGCCTATTACGCCAAGGGCAAAGCCATCAGCGCCACGCGCTACATCCAAGCCAAGATGGTGCTGGGGCGGGTGACGCGCGGCGTGGCGCGCTTTCATCAACGCTACGATCTGTGGCTGACACCGACCTTGGGCGAGCCGGTTTGGCCGCTCGGCCGTTTCAATCCCGACCGTAGCGATATCGAAGCCGCGATGGACGAATTCGGCGCTTACGTTCCCTTTACGCCGCTACAAAACATCACCGGCCAACCCGCCATCGCCGTCCCGCTTTACTGGAACAGCGAGGGTCTCCCCATCGGCGTGCAATTTGCGGCTGCCTTCGGCGACGAAACAACCCTCCTCCAACTCGCCACCCAGCTAGAACAAGCCCAACCCTGGGCACAGCGGTATCAGGCGGTGGAGATGTGAACTACATTTTCCTCCCCAATCCCACCGTGTCATGGCCCGTCACAACGGGCCATCCAGCTTTCGCCGCACAACGGATGGTTTGGTTTCACCCGCTTACACTGCAACAACACCGCCTGGATGGCCTACTGTTGCAGGCCATGACTGTTAAGGGCTAGCCATAGGGCTACGCCCTGGCCATAACGGCCTCGAAAAATCGGAAGTGCTTCATGACCAACACCATCCATATCATCGGCGGCGGGCTGGCGGGCAGCGAGGCGGCTTGGCAGGCGGCGGAAGCCGGTGCCCAAGTCGTGCTGCATGAAATGCGCCCCGTGCGCCCCACCGATGCCCATCACAGTGATGGCTTGGCAGAGCTGGTCTGTTCCAATTCCTTGCGCTCCGACGATTTCGAGAACAACGCCGTCGGCCTCTTGCACGAGGAAATGCGCCGCGCCGGTTCGCTGATCTTGAAGATGGCCGATGCCCATCGCTTGCCCGCAGGCGGCGCTTTGGCGGTCGATCGCGAGAACTTTTCCGCAGGCGTCACCGCCGCACTCACCGCCCATACCAATGTCATGCTCTGCCGCGAAGAAATCACCGAGCCGCCGGAAGAGTGGGACAATGTCATCATCGCCACCGGGCCGCTGACCTCGCCCGCTTTGGCCGAATACATCCGCGCCCGCAGTGATGCGGAATCGCTCTCCTTCTTCGATGCCATCGCTCCCATCGTGCATCGCGACTCCATCGATATGGAGATCGCTTGGATGCAATCGCGTTACGACAAGGGCGACGGCAAGGATTACGTCAATTGCCCGATGGACGAAGCGCAATACCGCGCTTTCATCGATGCCCTCATCACCGGCGAAAAAACCGAATTCAAGGAATGGGAAAAATCCACGCCCTATTTCGAAGGCTGTTTGCCGATCGAAGTGATGGCCTCGCGCGGCGCCGAAACCTTGCGCTTTGGTCCCATGAAGCCGGTGGGGCTGTCGGATCCCCGCGCCGAACGCCGCCCATATGCCGTGGTGCAGCTGCGCCAGGACAATGCGCTGGGCACGCTGTGGAACATGGTGGGCTTTCAAACCAAGCTGAAACATGCCGAGCAAACGCGCATCTTCCGCATGATCCCGGGTCTGCAGAATGCCAGCTTCGCCCGCCTCGGCGGCCTGCATCGCAACACCTTCATCAACTCGCCGCGCCTGCTCGATCCGCAATTGCGCTTGAAAGCGCGTCCGTCGTTGCGCTTTGCGGGCCAAGTCACCGGCGTTGAAGGTTATGTCGAAAGCGCTGCCATCGGTCTTTTGGCTGGCCGCTATGCTGCCGGTCTCGACACGCCACCGCCGCCCACCACCGCGCTGGGTGCCCTCATCGCCCACATTACGGTGGGTGCTGAGGCCGACACCTTCCAGCCCATGAACGTCAATTTCGGTCTCTTCCCCGAAATGGTGCCCAGCCCGCGTGGTAAAGACCGCAAGAAAGCCATGAGCGCGAGAGCCCTGGTGGATCTGGCGGGATGGTTAGGGACGCCGACGCAGAGCGCTTAACCTTGGTTGTCATGGCCCGCAACAGCGGGCCATCCAGCTTTCGTCTGGCACGACAGCACAGGATTTTTTCAGTCGCCTTGTTCGCATCGGTGCAACACCACCTGGATGGCCCACTGTTGTGGGCCATGACAGTTGTTCTCTAAAGACGCCCCCGTATCGCCACGCGCAGATAAGTAATCTGCTTGCGCCACAGCAGCGGCTCGGGTCGCTTCAGGTAGAGCGGCACCAGCGAAGCTGGCATCAGCGCGGGCAGCGCCGCTTTGGGCACGCCCCCTTTGCGCGCCGCTGCGAAATGCGCCCGCGCCACGCCATCGCAGTCGATGGCATTCCACACCCCGCCGCGCCGTCCGGCCAGGCCATAGGCGATGGCCGCATCACGCACCTCGACCTCCGCGCCCAATACCAGCGCGCCCAGCCGCATCAGCGAGCCTACCGTTGCGTCAGCGTGGTCTTCGGCGTCTGCCGCTGTGACGAAAGCCTCGCGCGGCATCCAGCCTTCGATCATCGCGTCAAACAGCTCTTGCGGCAGATCGTGGCTCGCTAAAGTTTCCACCAGCGCCTTGGCCACGGCATGGTCACGGGGCTTTCCGGCGCGCGCGCCTTCCACGGTCTCGCGCCACCAAGCCAAGCGAATGGCCGCCAGCATGGGTTCGCGCGCCACCGCAACGGCGTGGGCCAATTCGTAATAGAGGGCGGCGAGAACGAAGAGGTGGCGGCGCTTATCTTCCGGCGCAAACAGCGCGGCGAAATAGCGGTCCGGGTCGTGGCGGCGGACGCTCTCTTCACAAGCCGCGAAGGGATCGTCCGCCATAGCCAACCAATCAGATAATCAGCTTCTTCGGCTTGGCGACGTTCAGCCAGCCGATGATGATCAGGCGAGTCACCATCACCGAGGTGAAGAAGGAGGTGATGATACCGACACCCAGCGTCACGGCGAAGCCGCGCACCGGGCCCGAGCCCAGTTCGAACAAGATCAGCGCCGCGATCAAATGGGTCATGTTGGCGTCGATAATGGTGGCGATGGCACGCTGCTCACCTTGATCGATGGCCCCCAGCATGCCGCGCCCGTTGCGGGCTTCCTCGCGCATGCGTTCGAAGATCAACACGTTGGCGTCAACCGCCATACCCAGTGTCAGCACGATACCAGCGATGCCTGGAAGCGTCAGCGTGGCCCCGAACAGCGTCATCGCCGCCATCAGCAGCACAAGGTTGGTGGCCATGGCAATGTCGGCGAACAGCCCGAACAGGCCGTAACGCAGCACCATGAAGACCGCGACCAGCAGCAGCCCCGCCACGGTGGCGATCTTGCCGCTTTCGATGGAGTCCTTACCCAGTTCCGGGCCGACGGTGCGTTGATCAATCGGCTTCAGCGGCGCCGGCAGGGCGCCAGCGCGCAGCAGCACCGCCAGATCGTTGGCCGTCTGCACCGTGAAGTCGCCTGTGATCTGACCCGAGCCTTGCAGGATCGGTTCCTGAATGGTCGGCGCGGTCAGGATCTTCTTGTCGAGCACGATGGCGAAACGCTTGCGCACGTTTTCGCGCGTGATGTCGGCGAATTCGCGCGCCCCCACGGCGTCGAAGCGGAAGGTCACGGCAACGCGGCCGCTATTCTGGTCGTTGGCCCAACCGGCATCCTTCAGCCGGTCGCCCGCGATCAGCACGCGCTTTTCGACCAGCAGCGGCGGCGGCTTGACGCCATCACGCGTCGATTCCAATTGCAGCAATTCGTCGTTCGGCGGAATGCGATGCTGGTTGACGGCCGCTTCCAGATCGGCGTTTTCGTCGACCATCTGGAAAGTCATCTTGGCGGTGGTCTGCAAGATGGTCAGCAAATGCTTGGGATCGGACAGACCCGGCACCTGCACCACGATGCGGTCGCCGCCTTGCTGTTCGATGGACGGTTCTTTGGTGCCGAGTTCGTCGATGCGCTTGCGCACAACTTCGATGGACCGGCTGACGACATCCTTCTGGAGCTGCTTTTTGTACGGCTCCGTCATCTTCAACAGGATGGTGTTGTCGCCCGGCTGGGTGACATCGTACTGCCGCGTCCCGAGCAGGGCGGCGTTGGTCAGCGTCGGGTTGAGCCCTTTGACGATGTCCAGCGCGCTGGCGAGCTGTTCGGCGTTTTTCAGTTTGACGCCGATGGCGCCTTCGGGGCGCTGGAATTCAAAACCGATATGCTGCTTGCGTAAGCCCCGGCGAATGTCGCTGACCATCGAGTCGAGCTGGTCTTTGGTGACCTGATCGAGCTGGACTTCGAGCAGCACATAAGAACCGCCCTGCAGGTCGAGGCCGAGGCTGGCCGTGTTGCGCGGCATCCAACTGGGCAGCCGATCGCGCACGTTGGAGGGCAGCGCGTTGGGAAGCGCGATGGCGATCCCGGCGATCAGGATAAGGCCCACCAAAATGCGGACCCACTTGGAAACCTGCAGCATAGTTTTTCGACCTAACGCTTATTTCTCGGCCTTGACGTCGACCGGCTGGTTCTTGGCGCGGACTTCGGCAACGGCTGCGCGCAGCACGCGGATGGTCACATTGTCGGAAATCTCGACACTGACTTCGGGTTCGTCCTTTTGCGGCACTTTGGCGATCTTCCCAATGATGCCCGAATTGAGGACGACGGTATCGCCGCGGCGCATGCCTTCGACGGCTTCCCGCAGCTTTTTGGCTTGCGCTTGTTGCGGCCGCCAGACGATGAAGTAGAAGATTCCGAGGATACCGACCATCGGAATGAGCATTTGGAACATCGGATCGTTCATGACCGGGGACCTATTTTGGCGAGCGGCGCGGACTATACCGGTGTGCCTTACCTTTGCAACGTCGTAAAATCAAAGGATTAGCCCGAGGGGGCCAGCATGACAGTGCGAGCAAAAACAGGGCGGCGGAACGCCGCGCCCAAGGCGTCCAAGCGGCTTAAGGCCAGCAAATCGTCGAAAACCACCGCCGATGCCTTCGTCTGGGAGGCGGCCAAGGCCAGCCTGCATCCGGTGCCACACGTCGCCCGCCTGCCCTTGCCGCTGCTCAAGGGCATCGATTCGGCCCGTGAGACCCTTCAGGAGAACACCGCCCGCTTCGCCAATGGCTTGCCCGCCAACAACGCCTTGCTTTGGGGCGCCCGCGGCATGGGCAAAAGCTCGCTCGTCAAAGCCATCCACGGCACCGTCAATGAAGCCCGAAAAGGCGCCAAACGCCTCGTTCTGATCGAAATCCACCGCGAAGACATCTCCACCTTGCCCCTGCTTTTGCGACGCTTGCGCAATGAGAAACGGCGCTTCCTGCTGTTTTGCGACGACCTTTCCTTCGACAAGGACGATACCAGCTACAAATCGCTGAAAGCGGCATTGGAAGGCGGCATCGAGGGTCGGCCGGAGAATGTGCTGTTCTACGCCACCTCCAACCGGCGCCATCTGCTGCCGCGCGACATGGTGGAAAACGAGCGCTCCACCGCCATCAGCCCCTCGGAAGCGGTGGAAGAGAAAATCTCCCTCTCTGACCGCTTCGGGCTTTGGCTCGGTTTCCACAATTGCAGCCAGGACGACTATCTCGCCATGGTCGAGGCCTATGCCGCCCATTTCGGCCTCGAGCTTTCGCGTGAGTCGCTGCATCGCAAAGCCTTGGCGTGGTCGGCTGGCCGCGGCTCCCGCTCTGGCCGCGTCGCTTGGCAATTCACCCAAGACCTCGCGGGCGAACTCGGCAAAAAGCTACCCTGAGGACATGACAGCGCTGTCCCGGTCCTGTTACTTTCCGCTCTGATGAACCACTCCCTCCCCGCCGCCCGTTGGGCGACTTTCTCCTTGTTCGTTGCCAATGGCTTTGGCTTTGGTGCTTGGGCGACCGGACTCGCGCCGCTCAAAGCCATGCTGTCGCTGACGGCGGCGTCTCTCAGCCTTGCTCTGGTCGCGATGTCCATTGGCGGCCTCATCGCCATGCAACCTGCCAGCCGTTTGATCCAGCGCCTCGGCGGCACGGGCCGCGCCACCGGCCTTGCCAGCATCGCCTTTCCCGTCGCGCTGGCTTTGCCGCTGCTGGCCCCCAACCTCTACGTCTTGATCGCCGCTTGCGCCCTGCTCGGGGGCACCCTGTGTTTGATGGATGTGGCGATGAACGCCCACGCCTCTCAGATTGAAAGCGATTGGGGCAGCGCCATCATGTCGTCCTTCCATGCCGGATTTAGCTTGGGCGGTTTGCTCGGCACCGGCTTTGGCGCGCTGCTGCTGGTGCTGCATTTGCCGACGCATTTCCTGATGCTGCCCGTCGCCGCTGTGGTGCTCGTCCTGTCGCTGGCTGTGCTGCGTTTCCTCGGTCCGGGCGACACCGCCCAGCATGAGGCCCAGCCGCTCTTCCGCCTGCCCGAGCGCGCCATTTGGGGCTTGGCGGCGATCCTCACCCTTTGCTTCATGAGCGAAGGCGCCATGGCCGATTGGAGCGGCATTTATCTCACCAGCCTGGGCGAAACCCCGGCCCGTGCCGCTGCTGGCTATGCCGCTTTCTCTGCCACCATGGTGTTAGGCCGCGTGTTCGGCGATCTCATCGTCCGCCGCTTTGGCCGCGCTTTGGTGATCGGCGCAGGCTGCGCTTTGGCCGCCAGCGGCCTCATCCTGGCGACTCTCATGCCGCAATTCTTCGTGATCGTCGGCGGCTTTGCTTTGGTCGGCGCCGGGCTTGCCAACATCGTGCCTTGCGTCTTCTCCACCGCCGCCCAGCGCGCCTCGTCACCGGCCGCAGGCATCGCCGAGGTCTCGAGTGCCGGTTTTGGCGGCTTTCTCAGCGGCCCGCCCCTGATCGGCGCCGTCGCCGCCCGTCACGGTATGCGCGCAGGCATCGGCGTCATTGCCGTAGCGGCCACACTGGCAGCGCTGCTCTCGCTACGCCTCAAGCCGCAAAAGTGAGCTTGCAAAACGCTTGAGCGCTTCCCATCTTCGCTGACGTCCGTGCGACCCTAATCCAGAATAATCCCAAATCGCAAAAATGCCTGATTTCTGCCATGAGGGCGTACACAAGTGAGACTATGACAGCGCTGTCAAATCGAGTATAACACCGTCCGCATGAAACAGACCCTGATCCTTCCCCGCTGGGGCACGTTTGCCATGTTCCTCGCCAATGGCTTTGGTTTTGGCGCCTGGGCGACCGGTATCGCGCCGCTCAAAGCCATGCTGTCGCTGTCCGCGGGCTCGCTCAGCCTTGCCCTCCTCGCCATGTCGATTGGCGGCCTCATCGCCATGCAGCCGGCCAGCCACTTGACCCAGCGTCTTGGCGGCACGGGCAAGGCGGCGCAGATCGCTAGCTTCGCCTTTCCCATTGCACTCTCCCTGCCCTTTCTCTCTCCCAATCTGCCGGTGCTGATGGCGGCTTGTGCGCTGATGGGTGCCACGGGCTGTGTCATGGGGGTGTCGATCAACGCCCACGCCTCGCATCTGGAGACCCGTTGGGGCGCGCCGATCATGTCGTCCTTTCATGCCGGCTTCAGCCTGGGCGGCCTCCTCGGCACCGGCTTTGGCGCCTTGCTGCTCAGCCTGCATGTACCGACTCACTTGCTGATGCTGCCCGCTGCCATTGGCGTGCTCAGCATCGTGGCGCTGGGCTCGGGCTTTCTCGGCGAAGGCGATACCACCAAGCATGAAGGCCAGCCGATGTTCCGCTTGCCGGAGCGCGCCATCTGGGGCCTCGCCGCCATTCTCACGCTGTGCTTCATGAGCGAAGGCGCCATGGCCGATTGGAGCGGCATCTATCTCACCACTTTGGGCGAGAGCCCGGCCCGTGCCGCCGCTGGCTATGCCGCCTTTTCCGCGACCATGGTGCTGGGCCGTCTCACTGGCGACGCCATCGTCCATCGCTTCGGACGCAGTTTGGTGATCGGTCTGGGCTGTGCACTGGCGGCGCTGGGTCTGGTCCTGGCGACGGCGGTGCCGACCTTGGCCGCGGTGGTCACCGGCTTTGCCTTTGTCGGCATCGGCTTTTCCAATGTGGTGCCTTGCGTGCTGTCGAGCGCAGCGCAGCGCGCCTCGACCCCGGCCGCAGGCATTGCAGCGGTTTCCACGGCAGGCTTCGGTGGCTTCTTAAGCGGCCCGCCGCTGATCGGTGCGGTCGCCGCCCATCACGGCATGCGCGCCGGTATCGGCGTCATCGCAGTGGCAGCGACCTTGGCGGCTTTGCTGTCGCTGCGGTTACTACCGCGCTCTAGCGCTGTGCCACCTGCAGCGGTCCTAGGTACGGGCGCGGATTGACCGGCTGTTCCCCGCGAAGGCCCTTGCGCAGTTCGAAATGCAGCTGCGGTGAGACGACATCGCCAGTATCGCCGACATAGCCGATGATCTGGCCTTTGCTGACATACTCGCCTTTGCCGACCACGAAATGATCGGCATGGGCATAGGCGGTGACATAGCCGCTCTCGTGCCGCACCAGCATCAGATTGCCGTAGTTGCGCACTTCGTTGCCGGAATAGCTGACGGTGCCGTCAGCAGCGGCGCGGATCGGTGTTCCGGAGGCGGCCACGATATTGATGCCGTCATTGCGTCCGCCACCGGTCGTGGCGCCAAAATCGGTGATGACGCGGCCGCGCACCGGCCAGACGAAACTCGCATCGGGATCGCTGGCCGCTTGCATCTCATGATGGCGGCGCGGCTGCGGCTGGAAGTTGTCTTCCGGATCGGGACGGGCGCTCGGCACCGGCACGTCGGAGCATTCTTCGTAATAGCTATCGCAAGCGCGGCGCACCCTGTTGTCATAATAGGCAGTTTGCGGCCTGGGCTTGGGCTTGACGGTGCTGACACGCGCCCGGTGATTGCCCGTACCCCAATCGAGTTCCGGGTAGGGTGTCGGGGTGCATCCCGCCAAGAGGAGCGGCAGTGCAACCATCGCGGCAACGGCCATCAGGCTTTTCATCCGAACCATAGCTGTCTCGCTAGTCCTGCGGCACCCCCGGCAACATCGGGACGAACACCACCGGAATCAGCGCCTCTTTCTTCAGACCTGTCTCAGTTCGGATCATCTTGGTTAATAGTTGACAATTACTTTCCAAATTCGAGTCAGGTTGATCTCCGACCGGCGCCACCAGGATGCCGCCCGGCTTCAGCTGCTCGATTAAGGACTGTGGCACCGAGGGCACGGCCGCCGTCAGCAGGATGCGGTCGAAGGGCGCTTGCTCCGGCCAGCCGGCAAAACCATCGCCCAGCTTGGTTGCGATATTTGGTATGCGCAGAGCCTTGAAGCGGCGCTCGGCTTCTAAATGTAGCGAACGATGACGCTCGATGGAGTAGACGCGGCGGCACAGCTGCGCCAGCACGGCGGCCTGATAACCCGAGCCGGTGCCGATCTCCAGCACCCGCATGCTGTCATTGAGCTCGAGCGCAATGGTCGAAACCGCCACCACATAGGGCTGACTAATTGTTTGGCCGCAAGCGATGGGCAGGGCCGAATTGTCGTAAGCGGCGTGTTCGAAGGCATCGCCAACGAAGATTTCGCGCGGCGTGCGCTCAATGGCCGAGAGCACGCGCGAATCAGTGATCCCCTGCTTGCGCAGCGCCATGACCAACGCGATGAGGCGAGGATCGAACTCTTGCATACGCACTCCGGACCTTAAGGCGTGCGCTCCTTGGCAGGGATCAGCGCGCCGGTGGAATCTTCGTTGGCCACGGCGGGCGGACCGAAGGCGGCGTCGATGCCGTGCTTCATCGCCTGCAATGTCTTCCAGTCTGTCAGGTTCATCTGCAGCGGCGTCACCGAGATTTTGCGCACCGCCAAGGCGCCAAGATCGGTGCCCGCTTTGGCATTGATGCGTTCGCGGCGGAAACCGATCCAGAAATAGGGATTGGCGCGCATATCGATGCGCTGCTCGATGGTGATTTCCTGCAATTCGCGCACGCCCTGCGCCACCACTTCGATGCCCGACACTTCTTCCGGCTTACAGTCGGGAAAGTTGACGTTCATCAGCACGTCTTTGGGCCAGCCCATTTCGACCAGCTTCTTCACCACCGCAGCGCCATGCGCCTCGGCCGTTTCCCAATGGATCTCGAGCCGGTCGTGATGATTGTAAGTCTGGCTAAGAGCGATCGAAGGAATGCCCAGCGAGCAGCCTTCCATGGCGCCTGCGATAGTGCCTGAATAGGTGACGTCATCGGCGGCGTTGATGCCGCGATTGATGCCCGACAAGATCAGCGTCGGTGGCTCGTCTTTCAGCAAATGCGCCGAGGCCATCATAACGCAATCGGTCGGCGTGCCCGAGACCGCGAAGTGGCGATCATCGAGGGCGCGCAAGCGCAGCGGCGTCGTCAGAGTCAAGGAATGCGAAGCCCCCGATTGCTCATTCTCCGGCGCCACCACCCAGACATCGTCGCTCAGCGTGCGCGCGATCTTTTCCAAAATCGCAATGCCCTCGGCGCGAATGCCGTCATCATTGGTGACCAGGATACGCAATTTTTTGTCTATCACGCCTTACTCCACTGCTTTCCTCCCCCGTTTACGGGGGAGGTGTCGAGCGCAGCGAGACGGAGGGGGCCCCTCCGCCGCTACGCTTTCTCAATCTTCGTCAGCCCACCCATATAGGGCAGCAGCGCTTCGGGGATGCGGATGGTGCCGTCGGCTTCCTGATAATTTTCCAGCACCGCGATCAATGTCCGCCCTACGGCCAGCCCAGAACCATTCAGCGTATGTACAAAGCGTGTGGCTTTGCTGTCCTTAGGGCGATAGCGCGCTTCCATGCGGCGAGCCTGAAAATCCCCGCAATTGGAGCAGGAGGAAATCTCGCGATAGCGATCCTGCCCTGGCAGCCAGACTTCGATGTCGTAGGTCTTCTGCGCCGCAAAACCCATGTCGCCGGTACACAGCTTGACGACGCGATGGGCCAGATTCAGCCGCTTTAAAATATCCTGGGCGCAATCGGTCATGCGCTCATGTTCGGCTTCGGAATTTTCCGGCGCCGTGATCGAGACCAATTCCACTTTGGAAAACTGATGCTGACGGATCATGCCGCGCGTATCGCGCCCCGCAGCGCCTGCTTCCGCCCGGAAACACGGCGTCCACGCCGTCACCCGCATCGGCAAAGTGGCGTCGTCGAGAATTTCTTCGCGCACCATATTGGTCAACGGCACTTCGGCCGTGGGGATCAAACCAAAACGGCCTTCACCCATCGAGGCCCAGAACAGATCGTCTTCAAATTTCGGCAATTGGCTGGTGCCGAAAAAGGCTTCGTCGCGCACCAAGAGCGGCACATTCACTTCGGTGTAGCCGTTCGAGCCGGTTTGCACATCGAGCATGAACATGCCCAGCGCCCGTTCCAGCCGCGCCAGCGCGCCTTTCAGATAGACAAAGCGCGCGCCGGACACTTTCCCGGCGCGTTCGAAATCCATCAGCCCCAGCGCTTCGCCGAGTTCGAAATGTTCTTTGGGCTTGAAGGCAAAGCGCGGCGCCGCTCCGAACCGGCGCGCCACCACTTCCTCATTGTCATTCTCGTCGGCGCCCATGGGCACGTCGGAGGCCGGCAAATTCGGCAGCACCGCCAGCTTGGCGCGCAGCTCGACTTCCAGCTTGCGCTCTTCTTCCTGGTCGGCCTGCAGCTGCGCTTTCAGATGCGCCACTTCTTCCAGCAGCGCCGTGGCGCCTGCTTCGTCCTTTTTGGCCTTGGCCTGGCCGATGGCGCGCGAGGCTTCGTTCTGGCGCGCCTTGTGCTGCTCATAAGCAGTTTTGGCCCCGCGCCATTTGCTGTCGAGGTCCAGAATTTCCGCAGCAGTCTTGTCCGCCCCTCCGGCATAAGCAGGACGGCGGGCCAAAGCGGCCACGAAGAGGTCGCGGTTGTCGCGGATCAGTTTGATATCATGCATGAGACTCTCCCGGCGCTAAGGTCATGGCACAGGCGCGCGGGAGGGTCAAAATCCAATTACCTCCTCCTTTTCCTTTTCAACCTCCCCCTCGCGGGGAGGTCGGCGAGCACTTGCGAGCCGGGCGGACCTATCCGGTGAGGCTTCCCCCCACCCGAAAAATGCACCGCATTTTTCGACCTCCCCGCAAGGGGGAGGTTAGAACTACGCCGCATCCTTTTTGGCGTATTCGCGGTCGCGCTGCTTTTCGATGCCGCGCACTAGCCAGATCGAAACCTCGTAGAGCAGCACCAGCGGCACCAACAGGCTCACCATCGAGAAGATATCCGGCGGGGTGAAAATCGCCGCCAGGGCCGCGATGGCGACAATGGCGTAGCGCCGCGATTTGCGCAGCATATCGGCATTGACGATGCCCACCCGCCCCAGCAGCGCCAGCGCCACCGGCAGTTGAAAGGTGAGACCGAAAGCGAAGATCAAGCTGGTGACGAAATCAAAATAGTCGCTGACCTTGGCCATCATCTCGATGGGCAGCGCATCCTTGCTGCCCTTGCTCTCGAAGCCGAGGAAGAACTTCAGCGCGTAAGGCAGCATCACGTAATAAACAAAACCCGCGCCGGTGATGAAGAGCAGCGGGCTGGCGATCAGGAAGGGCAGAAAAGCGCGGCGTTCCTGCTTGTAAAGCCCGGGCGCCACGAACATCCAAACCTGCGCCGCGATCACCGGGAAGGCCAAGCACAAGCCACCGAACAAGCCGACCTTGGCGTTGGTGAAAAACTTCTCATAGACCTGGGTGTAGATCAGATGCCGGCCCGGCTGCCCGGCCATGGCGTGGGCCAGCGGCGCAGTGAGAAAATTGTACAGCGGATCGGCGAAATAAAAGCAGATGACAAAGCCGCCAAACAGCGCCAGCAGCGAATAGACGATGCGTTTCCTGAGCTCGATCAGATGGTCCAGCAGCGGCGCCTTGGAGGCTTCGATTTCGTCTTCGGTGCTGTCTGTCATGGTGCCGGGGGATGCAGATCGCCTTGCGGCAGGACTTGGGCGGGTTCGGACGGGCCGGGATGCGGCTCACTATGATCAATCGCTTCGGCCACGGCTTCCGGAACGGGCAAAGCGCCTTCCGAGGCGGGCATCGTTTCGGTGGCGACGGCCGGTTCCATGCTCACCGCAGGCCCCGACAACATCTGGCTCATCTGGTGATCGATTTCCGCCAGCGGCCGCGTGTTGCGCAATTCGTCGAGTTCCTTGCGCAATTCGTCGAGCTCGCTCTGGCGGGCCATTTCGTCGAAGCTGCGCCGGAACTGATCGGCCATGCCGCGGGCTTTGGCGGTCCACTGGCCCATTTTCCGCATCAGTTTGGGCAGGTCCTTAGGGCCCACGACAACGAGGGCGACAATCAGGACCAGGAGCATATGGCTCCAACTGAGATCGGGGAACATGGCGGCTCTTTTTGGTTAGTGCGCCGTCGGGTCCTTGGGCACCACTGGGGTTTCAGCCGCTTTGGCCTTGGCCTCGTCTTCTTCCGACAGGCCCTTCTTGAAGCTCTTAATGCCTTTGGCGAAATCGCCCATGATGTCAGAGAGCTTCCCTTTGCCGCCGAACAGCACCAGAACGACCACGGCCACCAAGACAAGGTGCCAGATGCTCAATCCGCCCATGTTTCTTCTCCTTCATGTCTGGCCCCAAGATGTGGGGGCCAGAGGCCCCTTATTCCAGGGGCGCCTTGTTAAAGACCGGGTTTGGCACGGATGCAAGCGACCGCGCCAGTCACCCTTGCGTTAGCTGCCGATGACCTGGATTTCGGCATTGCGGTCAAAAGCCCCGCCCAGCGCGCCCAGGCGCTTGCCGACCGCATCATCGGCCACGGCGCCGCGGCGCTGGGGAATTTCCAGGATCACCTTGGAGGGCGTCAGCCGCAGGCGGTAATGGCCGAGTTCCCCCGCCGCTGAGGCCGAGAGGTCGAATGCCAGCCGCGCCGCCAGGCCAATCTTCAGCGCCCGCTTCTCTTCTTGCTTGTCCAGCATCCCCGTCAGGCGCAAATCCTCGGGCATCTCATCGTCCCCGGCATAGCGGTGAAAGATGCAAGCCGCGATGAAGGCCCGCGCTTTGTGGTCGGCACCGCCAAAGGGCATGTTCAACACCTCTTGGTAGGAGCCGCGGGTGCGGTATTCGGGATGGCGGCGCCAACCCAGATCGGTCAGCAGCGAGGCGGCCAGTCTGAGGCGGCGGTAATAGGCGTTCTCATCGGCAAACAGCGGCGTCGCCCAAGCGAACATTTCCATCGCATGGGCTGGTGAGCGGCTGAAGCGCGTATTCTGGATTCCAGCGAAATCGATCAGCGGATCTTTGCCGCGTTCTTCCGGGCTCAGTTTGTCGAAGACGATGCCTTCGCGCACGCCATTGGCCGAGACCACCACATCCTTGAACTTCGCCGCCACCAGCAAGCGTTGCAGCACGATGGCGCCGAAGGGCAGCAGCTCCATCCGGCGCTTGGAAACGTTGGCCAGATTTTCGAGCGATTTGCGCCCTTGCTTGGCCAACACCGTGGAAAGCTCCACCGCCCGGCTATAGGGGATGGTGTAATTTTGCAGGATCGGCAGCGGATATTCTTCGCGCAGCATGTCCACCCGCGCCACGCTGCGCCAGATGCCACCGACCAGATACAGCGTCTTGTTGTCGAGGGCGCGCAGCGGCAGCCATTTGGAAAGCTCGTAATCGACCAGCTGGCGCGTCTTATCGAGATCGCCTTTGGACAGATCGATCAGCCGCAATGGCCCGAAGGGTAGCGAGATCGCTTCGCCGGTCTGGCCGCCTTTGACCACCACCATGTCGAGACTGCCGCCGCCGAGATCCGCTGTCAGACCGTCCGCATCGGGGATGGCGGCAATCACGCCCTCGCCCGCCAGACGCGCCTCTTCGGTACCGGTCAAAACCCGCACCGGTGCGCCCCAGGCGTTTTCCGCGCGCCGAACAAAATCCGCTCCGTTGAGAGCATCGCGCGCCGCTGCCGTCGCCACTGCTTCGCGCAGCGTGACACCCAGCTTGTCGCTCAAATGGCGATAGCGGCGCAGCGCTTCCAGCGCCAGCTCGACGCCGTCGCGATACAGCATCCCGGTCGAGCCCAGCTCGCGGCCGATGCTGCAGATGGTCTTTTCGTTGTGCACGGTATGGACGGTGCGCGCCAAGGCATCGAAGACCACGAAGCGCACCGAATTGGAGCCGATATCGACGATGCCGATGCGATCTTTGCGCTCATGCCCCGCAATCACAGCTCCGCTGGGACGCGGCACCGTGTCTTCGCCGATGTCTGGCAGGGAACCGCTCATACTCACTCGGGTTTGGCTTCGGTTTTGGCAGGCGCGGATTTGGCCGTCTCGGGACCGGTAATCGGCCGTGGATGCTTGATCCGCAAGGCCCTACCACGGCCTGACAAGGACGGATTGGTCATAAAATAGGTATGTGCTGAAAAAGCGTCAGCGCTCCTGGACGCATCGTCGCGGCCATAGCTGCCATCCGGCTTCATATGCCAGGACTGGGCGGAGTCTTTGATCTGCGCCACCAGGATTTGGTCCAGCACCTGTTGATGCACGGTGGGGTTGTCTATCGGCACCAGGGATTCGACGCGGCGGTCGAGATTGCGCGGCATCCAATCGGCGGAGGACATGTAGAGCTTGGCTTTGGGATTGGGCAGGCCATGGCCATTGCCGAAGGCGACGATGCGGCCATGCTCGAGGAAGCGCCCGACGATGCTCTTGACCCGGATATTGTCGGACAGCCCCGGCACACCCGGTCTCAGACAACAGATACCGCGGGCGATAATCTCGATCTTCACCCCGGCTTGGCTGGCCCTGTACAGGCAATCGATCATATCGGGATCGACCAGCGAATTGACCTTGACCCAAATCTCTGCCGGGCGTCCCGCCTTGGCGTGTTCGATTTCCTGCTCGATATGATCAACCAGCGTCTCGCGCAAATTGAGCGGTGACACCGCGATCTTCTCCAACCCCGATGGCTCGGCATAACCGGTGACGTAATTGAACAGCTGCGCCGCATCGCGCCCCAAGCAGGGATCGGCACTGAAGAGCGACAGATCGGTGTAAATCTTGGCCGTCACCGGATGATAATTGCCGGTGCCGAAATGCACATAGGTGCGTAGCTGACCGCTTTCGCGCCGCACCACCAAACTGACCTTGGCGTGGGTCTTCAGCTCGATGAAGCCATAGACCACTTGCACCCCGGCGCGCTCCAGATCGCGCGCCCATTTGATATTGGCGGCCTCGTCGAAACGCGCTTTCAGCTCCACCAAAGCGGTCACCGATTTGCCCGCATCCGCCGCTTCGATCAGCGCACTGACGATCGGGGAATCGCTGGAGGTGCGATACAGCGTCTGTTTGATCGCCACCACATCAGGATCGGCGGCGGCTTGGCGCAAGAACTGCACCACCACATCGAAACTCTCGAAGGGGTGATGGACGATGATGTCCTTGGCCCTTATCGAGGCAAAACAATCGCCGCCATGATCGCGGATGCGTTCGGGAAAGCGCGGCACGAAAGGCTTGAACAGCAGGTCCGGCCGCTCTTTCAGGATCAGCTGGTTGAGATCGGCCAGCCCCAGCATCTCGGCGACGCGCACCACTTCCTCATCCTGCAACTCAAGATGATCGGCGATGAACTGGCGCAGATCGTCGGGCATGGTGTCGGTGCAGGTCATCAAAATCACCGAGCCACGCCGCCGCCGTTTCAGCAGCGACTCGAACATCAGCACCAGATCTTCGGCTTCTTCCTCGATTTCCACGTCGCTGTCGCGGATGACGCGGAACTGGCCCGAGCCCTTCACCGTATGGCCGGGGAACAGCTTGTCGAGATAAAGCTCGATCACCTCTTCCAAGGGCAGGAAGCGCACCACCTTGCCTTTGCCGGGCACGCGGATGAAGCGCTGCAACTGCGACGGCACCGGCAACAGCGCCATCACCATGCGGCCATCACGCGCCCGCGTCAGCTTCAGCGCCAGGGTGAAACCGAGATTGGGAATGAAGGGAAAGGGATGCGCCGGATCAATCGCCAGCGGCGTCAGCACCGGGAAAATCTGTTCGTTGAAATAGGTGTCGAGCCATTCACGGTCGGCGCCCTTCAGCTGCTTGACGCCGATGACGGCAATGCCGTTCTCGCCCAATTCCTTGCGCAGCGACAGCCAGACGCGTTGCTGGTCGGTAATCACTTGGTTGGCGGCTTCGGTGATCTTGGTCAGTTGCTGTGTCGGGTTCAGACCGTCATCGCTGATGGTGCCCACACCCTCTTTGACCATGCCCCACAGCCCGGCGACGCGGACCATGAAGAACTCGGAGAGGTTGGACGACGAAATCGACAGAAAGCGCACCCGTTCCAAAACCGGGTGGCGCTTGTTCTGCGCCTCTTGCAGCACCCGTCCATTGAAGGCGAGCCAGGATAGTTCCCGGTTGATGAAACGATCCGGCGTGTTGAGCGGATTAAGCACTTGCGGCGCCGGCGGCGGCGACGTCGTCAAAGGCTTGGAAGGCGTCGCTGCGGCGGCTTTTCTGCTCCGCTTGGCAGGTGCCGAATCCAGACCGTTTGCGTTTGACATCAATCACTTACCGAAAATCCACCGCGCAGCCTAGAACAAATTGGTTACGCTGTCATGCACTAGGCCCGGCGAGCAATTCGCGAATGAGACTGAGGCTGATGGCGCGTTTTTCGGCCAGCGCCTTACTATCGGCCCGCGCCACGAAATCGCGCACCGCCCCTGGCGAGCGTTCCAGGGCCCGGATCATCTGCACGATCACTGCCTCGGGCACTTGCACTTGGCGGTCGGCAAAGAGCTTGCGCGCCA
>JARLIR010000005.1 GCA_031291635.1 Rhizomicrobium sp.
CCAACCACTGGAGCCAGGTGGTTAGCAGCACGACAACGCAAGGCGTAAACGTGCCCCGCTTATTTCCCATAAAGGCAAGCCGCTAGGCTCACCCGTAGGCCCGAAGGCCGAGTGTTGCATTGGGCAGGCCACCCGACCGGGAGGCAGCCCTGCGTTGTTGAATCGCTGCTACGCGATGCTTATATACTGACGCATAGTCGTTTTCAGTGCAAATATTAGTTCTATTAACCATATAAGTTATTGTTATTAAACGTATATTTATGGTCGAAATTCATCGTTCAATTTGCAGAAGTACTCAAAATTTGCTACAATCAATAGTAGATAAACGGCGGATTACACCACCGGCAATGTCCTATTCGACAGACCTAGCGGACCAGCAATGGGCCGTGATCGAACCATTATTGCCGAAAGCCAAAGAAGGTGGACGGCCTCGCACTACCAATATTCGCAGGGTCTGCGACGCAATTTTCTATCTTGTGAAGACTGGTTGCCACTGGCGGCTGCTTCCGTCTGACTTTCCTCCTTGGCGAACCGTTTATGAGTATTTCAAAAATTGGCGCGCGGCCGGTGTTTGGCGGAAAATTCAAAACACGCTGGTGAAAAAGGTGCGCCGTCGTGAGCACAAAAAGTCATATCCAACGATTGCCATTATCGACAGCCAGAGTGTGAAGACTGGCAAAATGGTATCGGAGGATAAAGGGTATGACGGTGGCAAGCACGTTAAAGGCCGCAAACGCCACCTTGCTGTCGATATTTTAGGACTGCCAATTGGCGTCCACGTAACGAGTGCGAATACGCATGACAAAGTAGGTGGCAAAACTGTCTTGCTTCGAGCCAAAAAGTTTATGCGGGGTCGCAAGTTGAAGAAAATCTATGCCGACGGTGGCTATGGTGGCGAGCCCTTCCGCCAATTCGTTAGAAAATCCCTTGGTGCAATGGTGTGGATCAGCAAAGGCATTCATCAGAAGGTGAAGCGCTTTGTACCTGTGAAGAAGCGTTGGGTTGTTGAACGGACTAATGCCTGGTTCGGTGATTACCGTCGCCTTGATAAAGACCAAGAACGACTGGTGAAAAACAGCGAAGCCATGATCCGAGTGGCGGCTATCAGCATGATGCTCAAAAAACTTTTTCCAGCACCCGTTTGGTGATCTACCGGGATACCTGCGTCCGGACCGTAAAATATCGGCCATTTCTTGAAACTATCGTTCGCCAAAATCAGTAAAGTAGCATTGGCTACCGGTCGTCAGTTGGCTTGCACCCAACTTTTCAAACAGTCACTAAGCTCGGGCTCTGTGTCCGGCTAAATCGCATCGTTCCTGCCCAGCGGTACGGCGTCTGCCAATTCTGCAGATTGCGCCCACTCGGCGACGGCGCGGCTCTCAACGCACAGCACGCGATGGAACTGACGAGCGACCGCAGGACGGTGGGTCACCATCAAAACGGTCATATCTGGACGATGGTGCAGCAGATCGTCGATGATATCGTGCTCTGTCGCCGTATCGAGCTGCGATGTGGCTTCGTCTAGCACGAGAAAAAGCGGTTGACGGTAGAAGGCGCGTGCCAAGGCTATGCGCTGGCGTTCTCCACCCGAAAAGCGAATGCCGTTCTCGCCTAGACGCGTACCGAGCCCTTCGGGCAAGGACCGCACCATGTCGTCGATCCGCGCGCGGCGCAGCGCCTCCCACACCTTTGCTTCATCGATGCTTTCCGCTTTGGCAGCGAAGGCAATATTTTCCAGAACTGTAGTATCAAGCAGGAACGGCTCTTGCTGTACATAGGCCGTGGCACTGCAACGTAGGCGCGCCAAAGGACGGCCAGCCTTGCCGTCGTACAAGATTCGGCCTTCGCTCGGTTCCACGAAGCCGAGGATCAGATTGACCAGCGAGGTCTTTCCAGCCCCGGTCTTACCGACAATGGCGATTTTCGCACCGGCCTCAATCGTCAGGTCGACGGCGCACAACACCCGCGCGCCGCCCGGATAGACCAGCCCGACCGCATCGAGCTGCAAGCAATCCTCGAACGGCGCATGCGACCCTTCGGGACGC
>JARLIR010000180.1 GCA_031291635.1 Rhizomicrobium sp.
GCGCAACTACAAGTCTTTCAAGATTATCAATCCGGGGCCGCAGGAAGCCCGTTTCAGCCTCGATTATGCGCCCTGGCCGGTCGATGTCGGCCGCAAAGTGTGGGAGCATCGCGAGTTGTCGCTACCGCTCGGCACCAATTTCACCCGCCAAACCTCGACAATCTCGTCGGATCAGGCGGCGCCGCTGGTGGTAGGCATTGGCCTCAATCGCCACGCCACATCAACCAAAGCCGCAGATTTCACCTGGGACGCGGCAAGCGGCAAGCTCGTCATTTGGGAAAAGACCGACGCCGACAAAGGCACCATGGGTCTGGCGGTGATGGTCGATCCTGCCCAAGTCGCAGGATTTGTTCAGGATGCGGACAATTTCCTGGTGCTCCTCACAGTCACCCCCGGCAAGCCCTTTGTCTATTACAGCGGCGGCTGCTGGGATAAGGGCCTGGACTTTCATTCGCGGGGTGAATGGGAAGCCTATGTGAAGGCGCAAAAGCCGGATTTTGTGGCGCGATAGGGCCGCAACGCAGCGATCCCTCTTTGTCATGGCCCGCAACAGCGGGCCATCCAGGTGGTGTTGCGCCATTCTAAACGGCGTCATTCAAGCATTTCCTTGTAAGGCCTTGCCGCGAGAGCTGGATGGCCCGCTGTTGCAGGCCATGACAAGGGGGGCCTTGAGCACACCGCGCTCACCGCGTTGCGCCGCGCCCTATCGCCCGCGCAATCGCGCCATACATCGGTTTGGGCCGCAGATCGCTATCCAGTGGCAGCTTGCGCGGCAGATATCCTGACAGCGCGGTGCGAAGGCCTTCGGGCTTGTGCAAATAGCGGTCGGTGAGGCCCCAACTCAGCACCGCTTCGCAAGCGCTGTTGTCGAGCACGACATCGAGAAAGCGTGCCGTCGCATCCGCCACGGCCCTATCACGCGTAGCAATATCAAGCGGGGCCGTACTGTCATCGACATCGAGCTCCGTGACGAGGATTTTCAGCCCCATCGCCTTCACCGCATCCAAAAACAGGCGTAGCTTTTTCTGATCCACCGGTGGCCCGTAAGCGTGCAAATGGCCTTGCAGCCCTAGCGCTTCAATCGGTACGCCACGGGCTTTGGCGCCTTCGAGGAATTTTAAGGTGACGGCGCGAAAGTGATCGTTCCACGGCTCGCCGCCTTCACAGCCCCAATCATTATAGACCAGCAGCGCGTCGGGGTCGGCAGCTTTGGCGGTGTGATAGGCCATGTCGATATAGGAAGGCCCGAAACGCTTCAGCCAGACGCTGCTGCGTAGACCATCGCTGCGCCCGTCGGCCGGAAAGATCGCTTCGTTGACGACATCCCAGGAATGAAAGCGGCCCCTATAGCGCGCCATCATCTTGGTGATGAAGAAGGTCATGATCTCGTCGTCAGGCGCACTCAGCACCTTGTCGTCGAGCCAAGGCGGATTGGCGGCATACCAGACGCAAGTGTGCCCGCGCATTTTGAGGCCATGCGCCGAAGCAAAATTCACCAGCGCGTCGGCGCCGGAAAAATCGAATTGGCCCGGTTGCGGCTCTACGATCAGTCGCTTCAGCTCATATTCGGGCACGAGAATAGCGCTCTCGCGCGCCAGCGTGGCAGCGAAATCGGCGTCTTTCAGCTGATAAGAACCAGCGGCGGTCCCAAAGAACCGTCCGCGCGCGGACGCTATGTCTCGCAAACCCGGCGTGGTGCCGCGGGCGGCAGCGGTCAGAACTCCCGCCGCCGCCGCGCCCAGCACCGTTCGCCGGTTAAGGCGCACTTGTCTTAAGCCTCAACGTAAAGCTTTACGATCTTGTCGGGCTCGCCGGAGATGGCGCCATTGTTGTGCTCGCCGCCCTTTTTGATGGCGTCGATATGCTCCATGCCTTCGACGATCTTGCCCCACACGGTGTATTGCTTGTCGAGCCACGGCGCATCTTCAAAACAGATAAAGAACTGGCTGTTGGCACTGTTGGGATTGGAGGTGCGGGCCATCGAAACGGTGCCGCGCGTATGCTTTTCGGAGGAGAATTCCGCCTTCAGATCCGGCAGCTTGGAGCCGCCCGAGCCGGTGCCTGTCGGATCGCCCGTCTGGGCCATGAAGCCAGGGATCACGCGATGGAAAACGATGCCATCGTAGAAGCCGTTGCCGGCCAATTCCTTGATCCGTGCCACATGATTGGGGGCAAGGTCGGGGCGAAGTTCGATCACCACCGGTCCTGTCTTCAATTCCATGACCAGGCGTTCTTGACTCATTTCGTGGCTCCCAAGTGTTTGGCGCGTTCGCGTAGAATGTTGGCAACATGCGGGCTTGTGAACGACGTCACATCCCCGCCCAGAAGGGCAATCTCTTTCACCAGCCGCGAGGCAATCGCTTGATGATGCGGATCGGCCATCAGGAACACCGTCTCGATATCGCTCCGCAGACGCTGGTTCATGCCCACCATCTGGAATTCGTATTCGAAATCGGAGACCGCGCGCAAGCCGCGCACGATCACTTTGGCGCCCACTTGCTGGGCAAATTCGATCAAAAGCCCCTTGAAGCTCTTCACCTCAATGCTGGCATGGCCATTTCCCGCCAGCGGCGCGACATCGTGGCGGATCATCGCCACGCGCTCTTCCATGGTGAACAGCGCGGTCTTCGAGGAATTGGTCGCCACCCCGATGACGAGATGATCAACCAGTTTCACCGCCCGCGAGATGATGTCGAAATGGCCGAGCGTCAGAGGATCAAACGTCCCCGGATACAGCGCGACGCGTTGTTCCTTCGTCATGCGGGCTCTTCCGTTCCGTCCGAAACAATACGCTCGACCGAGACCACGCGCTCATCGCCATCCATGCGGAAGACGGTGACACCTTGCGCCGAGCGGCCCTGGAAACTGATGTGCTTGACCGGCACGCGGATGGTCTGACCCGTGTTGGAGATCAGCATCAGATCATCGCTGTCATCCACCGGGAAGGCGCAAATGATGGCGCTGTTCTTCTTGCCCATGCCCATGGCAACGATGCCCGAGCCGCCGCGCCCCGTGACGCGATACTCGAACGAAGAGGTGCGCTTGCCGAAACCGTTTTCCGACATGGTGAGGACGAATTGTTCGCTGGCACCCAGTTCGGCATAGCGTTCGGCCGTCAGATTGGCTTCTTCGGTGCCATTGTCTTCGACCTCTTCCACCACCTCTTCCGCCGTCTCGTCTTCACCCAACACGGCTTTGCGCGCCGCGCTGGCTTGTTTCAGATAGGCCCGGGCTTCTGGCGAGGTGGCATCGGAATGATGCAGCAGCGTCAAACTCACGATCTCATCGCCTGGCGCCAATTTCACGCCGCGCACGCCGGTGGATTCACGGCCCTTGAAAACGCGCACGTCCGACAGCGGGAAGCGAATGCATTTGCCGAACTTGGTGGTCAGCAGCACGTCATCGCGGTCGGTACAGACCTGCACGCCAACAATGCCATCGCCCTCGTCCAGCTTCATGGCGATTTTGCCGGATTTGTTGATCGAGACGAAATCCGAGAGCTCGTTGCGGCGGACGTTACCGCTCTTGGTGGCGAAGACGACATTGAGCTTTTCCCACTGCGCTTCTTCTTCCGGCAGCGGCAGAATGGTGGCGATGCGTTCGTCTTTGCTCAGCGGCAGCAAATTGACCATCGCTTTGCCGCGCCCTTGGATACGCGCTTCGGGCAGACGCCAAACTTTCAGTTTGTAGGCCATGCCCGTGGAGGAAAAGAACACCAACGGGCAATGGGTGGAGGCCACGAAGAGAGAGGTGACGAAATCCTCTTCCTTGGTCGCCATACCGGCCCGGCCTTTGCCGCCGCGGCCTTGCACGCGATATTCAGCGATCGGCGTGCGCTTGATATAACCGCCATGGGTGACGGTGATGGCGACATCCTCGCGCTCGATCAGCGCCTCGTCTTCGATTTCGATATCAGCATCGATTAGTTCGGTCTGGCGCGGCGTGGCGTATTCGGCCCGTACCGCGATCAGTTCGTCCTTAATGATGGTGAGCACGCGCGGACGGGAACGCAGAATGTCGAGATAATCGGCAATGGCGATGCTCAGCTTTTGCACTTCATCGCCGATTTCATCGCGGCCCAGAGCGGTCAAGCGTTGCAGACGCAAATCCAAGATGGCGCGGGCCTGCTCTTCCGACAGCCGGATGGTGCCGTCGTCGTTCAGCGGATGACGCGGATCGGCGATCAAGGCCACTAGCGGTGCCATATCCTTGGCGGGCCAATCGCGCGCCATCAAACGCTCGCGCGCCGTGGAGGCATCGGGCGAGGTGCGGATCAGCACAATCACTTCGTCGATATTGGCGACGGCAACCGCGAGACCGGCCAAGATATGGGCGCGGTCGCGGGCCTTATTCAGTTCGAAACGCGTGCGCCGCGTCACCACTTCCTCGCGGAAGGCGGTGAAGGCCCCGATCAAGCTTTTCAGATTGAGCAGCACCGGGCGGCCGTCGGTCAGCGCCAGCATGTTGACGCCAAAACTCGTCTGCAGATCGCTGAAGCGATAAAGCTGGTTCAGCACCACTTCCGAGGAGGCGTCGCGTTTCAGCTCGATCACCACGCGCATGCCGTGGCGGTCGCTCTCGTCGCGGATATCGGAAATGCCTTCCACGCGCTTGTCGCGCACCAGCTCCGCCATGCGTTCCTGCATGCGCGCCTTGTTCACCTGATAGGGGATTTCGTGCACGATGATGGCTTCGCGATCCTTGCGGATCTCTTCCACCGTGCATTTGGCCCGCATCAAAATCGAGCCGCGTCCGCGTGCCAAAGCCGCCTTGGCCGCCAGCTTGCCGATGATCAGGCCGCCAGTGGGAAAATCCGGTCCGGGCACGATATCGGTCAGCGCTTCCATGCTGATCGACGGATCATCGATATAGGCCAAGCAGGCATCGATCACTTCGCCGAGGTTGTGGGGCGGCACATTGGTCGCCATGCCCACGGCAATGCCCGAGGCACCGTTAACCAGCAGATTCGGAAACCGCGCCGGCAACACCACGGGTTCACGCTCGGAACCATCGTAGTTGTCGCGAAACTCGACCGTGTCCTTGTCGATATCTTCGGTCAGATCATGGGCTATTTTGTGCCGGCGCGCTTCGGTGTAACGCATGGCGGCTGGCGGATCACCGTCAACACTGCCGAAGTTACCTTGGCCATCGACCAGCGGCACACGCATGGAAAAATCCTGCGCCATACGCACCAAGGCGTCATAGATCGATTGGTCGCCATGGGGATGGTATTTGCCCATGACGTCGCCGACGATCAGGGCGCATTTGCGATACGGCTTGTTCCAGTCACGGCCGTTCTCATGCATCGAGAACAAAATGCGGCGGTGAACAGGTTTCAGTCCGTCGCGCGCATCCGGAAGGGCGCGGCTGACGATCACGCTCATCGCATAGTCGAGATAAGAGCGCTTCAGCTCCTCTTCGATTGCGGTGGGGTTCACGCTCGATCCCGAGGAGGGGGGCGTGGGAACAGGCGTATCGCTCAAAGCAGGGTCCTTCTGACGCGCAAAATCAGGTCAAACTTCCGGTCAGCCAGACGTCTTTGCCGCGGTGTTTGCCGCCGGATCGGGTGGGGCCGGAACGATTGTCCAGCGGTCGCCAAATCAGCCCGGTTTTGTAGCATTTGTGGCAGCGATTCTGCCAGCAAAAGATGACCCGGCGGGGCCTTACCGGCGCCAGCAGAACAAACGCTTTGTGGAGCAAATTTCGCGTCTGGCGCGATACCGCCCTGGTATTCTTCCACAATTGCCCGCTGCGCCCGTTTTCAGAGCGCATGGGATATGATTAGGTGGCCACCATCGGGGGCGTGAAAGGAACGGAGCGTGCATGTTTGCGCGTGCCCAGCAGATCCACGCTGAACACCCCCCTTCCCGGCTTGGTCGCGCGCTCAGGGTCCGCGGTCTTGTCGAAATGGATGGCGAGCTTACCGTCGATGGCACGGTTTTGGGGCGTATCAACGCCTACCGGGTCAATCTAAGCTCGGAAAGTCATGTCGAGGGCGATGTGGTCGCCAATGAAGTGCATGTGGAAGGGCGATTTTCGGGCCGCATCTTCGCGCTGCATGTCACCGTCGAAAGCTCTGCCACTATTACCGGCCGCATCTTCCACAACACCGTGTCGGTGGCCAAAGGCGCGCGCATTGACGGGCGCATGCCATGGCGTCCGCCCAGCTATTTTCTCACGCTCACCCAACTACCGGAGACAAGGCTATGAGCAGTATTTTCACGCGCAATGAGCCTTCACAGGGCGACAAGACGGAGCCGCAAAAAAGCGAAAGCGCGGCGTCGCTCGATCAGGCCAAGCGTCCCTCGCCCGCCATGGCGCAGGCTTCGGCGCAAGTCATAACCCCGCCCGCACCGCCGCCGACGACGCAACCCGCCAAAGGCGTCTCGGTGATTTCGCGGGCCTTGAAAATCACCGGCCAGCTCGAAAGCTCCGAAGACATCCAGATCGAAGGCGAAGTCGAAGGCGATGTGCGGGCGGCCACGGTGCGGGTGGGCGCCGGTGCCAAGGTGCGCGGCACGGTTTCGGGCGATGAAGTGGAATTGTCCGGCACGGTCGAAGGCAAAATCGAGGCCCGCAAAGTGGTCTTGACCAGCACCGCCCATATGTCCGGCGACATCATCCACAAGGATGTTTCAATCCAGTCCGGCGCTTATATCAACGGCCATCTGAAACCCGAATACAGCAAGCCGGAGCAACCGGGCTGAAGCGCCTTAAGGCGGCGATGTTTTTTCAGCCTGTACCACCTTCAACTCGGCATCGACCCGGCTGAGCGGATAAGCGTAGATCAGGCGCGGCCCTTGCGGCGGATCGAGATAGCCGAAAACGATACCGAGCAGCTTGCCAGTGGCCGCATCCAACACCGGACCGCCGCTATAACCCGGGCCGGCATTGCCTTCGAAGACGAAGGCGGTTTGCGCGACGCAGCTTTCACAACGCGGCAGCACAGCAGCACCCAGCGCCGTTACCGTGCCTTCGGCGCGATACGGCACGCCTTCGTATTGCGCGTAAGCAATGACTTTTTCGCCGACATGGGGAACGTCTTTTTCCAGCACCGCTTGCGTGCGATCGGTGTGGAAGAACATCAAATCGCAATCCCGCGAAATCCCGATCAGGAGCGCAGGGGGGAGATATTTTTTGGCATGGGCCACCGACACCGCAATGCCGCCGCCTAACGCCACGCCTCCCGCATCAGATTCGGGATAGAGTGGAGATGTCGTTTTGAGCGGGATATAGGCATAGGCCAGCGCAGGCGTGAGCGCGCCATCCACCGGCACGCCCGACCGCACCACGCAGCCCGAGAGCAGCACAAGCAAAGCAAGGCTGAGAACAGCTTGCTGCTTAGAATGGAATTTCGTCATCCAGCTCGCTGCGATCAAAGCTGGCTGGGGCATCACCGCCGCCTTGCGAGACGCGCCCGGAACCACCGCCGCCAGCGAAGCTGCCGCCGCCTTCGCCGCGCGCATCCAGCAGCACCATTTCGCCGCGGAAGCGGTTCAGCACCACTTCGGTCGAGTATTTCTCCACGCCGTCCTTGTCGGTCCATTTGCGGGTGGTGAGCTGGCCTTCGAGATAGACCTTGGAGCCCTTCTTCAAATACTGCTCAGCCACTTTGGCGAGGTTTTCGTTGAAGATCACCACACGGTGCCACTCGGTTTTTTCCTTGCGCTCGCCGGAGGCCTTATCGCGCCAGGATTCGGAGGTTGCGATAGACAGGTTCACGATCGGTTCACCCGACGTCATCCGCCGCACCTCGGGGTCGCGCCCGAGATTGCCGACCAAAATTACCTTGTTCACACTGCCTGCCATGATGACACCCTTTACCGGACCAGAGGGCGGGACCTTAGCGCGGGGCCGCCGGTTCCACGCACGGGAACTTTGCTTGTGTTCTTATTATGTTCTCATTCCCAGAGTCAATCCCCAACAAATTGGCCGCTGTTAAGAACCGACTTCACTGCTTGGAATTCAGGCCCCGGGGCCAGCCGCCCTCTTAATGAGCAGGCAGCACGGCCACATAACCGGGCTCGCCAGGCCCGACGCAGACGCCCTCGACCTTGATCTGTTTTCGGAAAAACGTGTCTTGGGGGCTGCCAATCTCGGTCTTGGTGGGCACGAATTGCTTGCCCTCGGATTCGCAGTGGTCCCGGGCCGTTTTGGTGGCCTCGGCAATGACCTCGCGCTCGCCCGCACAGCCTGCGACGACAAAGAGCGCCAGCAATAGCGTAATCGACCTGAAACTCATCTTCGCCCCTCGCCAAGCCTAAGCAAAGCTAACCTGGAGCGTGAGCGCTGCCAATATCTTCAGCGCAGCAGCCGCATTTCCAGCAAGCGCGCCAGGATCAGCAGCACCATGGTCAGAACGGCGCCGATCACCACCACCGGCCAGGCCGCCGCCCCTGCCCCGGCACCCAAAGCCGCGGCGGTCCAAATGGCGGCTGCCGTAGTCAGTCCATCGACCGAGGTCTTGTGATGCACAATCACCCCGGCACCCAAAAAGCCGATCCCGGTGAGCACGCCTTGCATCACCCGGGACGAGGCGTTGGCGTCGCCCGGCGCCACGATCATCATGGCGATGGCCGCCCCCAGCGAAACCAAACCAATGGTCCGCATCCCGGCCGATTTGTGCAGCAGCTCGCGGTCGAGCCCGATCGCCGCCCCTAGCAAAGCGGCCACACCAAGCCGCAGAAAAATTTCAGGCCAAGCCATGGCGTGTCCTCCAATCGGCGCGAGTCGCAAGTATAGCGCTGCCCCTAGCCCTGCAAAGAGCGCCCCTTGCTGCCTTGCGGACTCTACTCAGGGTCATCCCTGGGTATATGCCGAGGCTATGACGCCAAGCGGCAAGCGCTAGGGTCTCTCCACGACGGGAGGGCGATTTTCCTCCCTTGGAGTGAGCCTGATGTTGAAAAGAGCTTCTTTGATTTTCGCGACGGCTATCGTCGCCCTGGGCGCGATGACCTCTACCGCCTATGCGGACCGTTGTAGCGGACGCGATCACAACACCGGCACCGTGGTCGGCGCTGTCGGCGGCGGCCTGATCGGTAACGCCATTACCCATGGCAGCGCGGTCGGTGTGGTCGGTGGTGCCGTGGCTGGCGGTCTCGCTGGCAATGCGATTGAACGCGACAGCGATTGCAATCGCCCTGCCCGTCGTGCTCGCCACAAAGTCTATTACTACGACAACGATCACCATCGCCATTCGCGCTACGAATACGATCGCCGCGACTAATACCGACCGGCGTGGCTTTTGAACTTTTTTGTCATGGCCGGGCTTGGCCCGGCCATCCAGATTCATCTGGAAAATTCGTGGTTTCCTGGATGGCCGCCTCAAGGGCGGCCATGACGGAACCAGTAATGATCGTGTCGGGTGGGATAAGCGTTACATCCTCACCTCGGCATGGACACGGCCGACAGCAGAGACGGTGGCGACAAAGCCGTCTTTGCTCCAGCTTAAGCTGACCGGTCCGAAAGACTGCACTTCGCCGGAAATGGTCACGACATTGCCTTGTGGTTTGGCCAGCGCCGCAGAAACCTGTGTCTGCATCGCTTTGATTTGACCGCCGACGCCAAATTGCAGCGCCTGCTCCATCGCTTTGGCCAGATCACCGCCCGCCAGCCCGCGCATGGCGCTCAGCATCCAATTCTGCGTCAGCACGTCATAATGGACGTTGCTGATACGGATGGTCTGGCTGGTAGCGTCGAATTCCGGCACACCGCGCAAATAGCCGCTGCCGCAACCACTGCTGACATCAGTCGGGTCCCAGCTTTCGACGATGCAAAAGCCTGCCTCGATCACCACATCCTGGCCGGACGGCGTGATTTTGAGGGCGGTGATGTTCAGCCGATGACTGCCGACACGCGGCGGATTCTTTGCCAGCACGTCGAGCGCCAGCTTTGCCGCCGTCTCATAAGGCAGCACCGCCGGCACACTGACGGCAAAATGATTGGCCGGGCCACGCAGTGCCGCGGGCGGCGGCAAAACCGTCGGCGTCAGCGACGGGCGCTCCTCGGAAGCCACCAGCCGCGCCCGCACATCGATACCAAGCCCCATATTCAGCGCGTTGTTGGCCACGCTCGGCAGACCGACGCGAATTTGCTCCGGCTGCAGCAGCAGCCAAGTTGTGGGTTTGGTGTTCAGCTTGATCGGCGCAAAGGCACCGGCCCAGAGCTGCGCCACTTGCTTTTGCTGTGCCAAGGCCGGGGCCATCTGCAGATCCAGTTGGCTGAGCAAGGGCCGCGACAACAATTCGGCATTGCTGTTCCACAGCTGCGCCACGTCGGTATCGAGCGGCCCCAGTTTGATGCGTCCATTCTGAAACTGTACGGAGCCACCGGTATTGGGCCGGATCGACCAATCCGGACCCAGCGCGATAGCCGTGGAAGCATTGAGCTGGCCTGCCGTATTCACCGCTGCATTCAGCATCGATAACGGTCCCGGTAAGGCAATGCTGGCCGAAAGCGCAAATGGCACGCCCAGCACCAGCGCTCCGTTTCGTCCCGACACGGTGATCGGCCCGGTACGCGTGGCAGAAAGGGTCGTCAGGCAATCGCCGATCAGGCAGCGCAGCTTTTGATTTTTCAAATCGGCAAAACGCTGCGGCGTCCGGTTATTGACGAGGCGCGAAAGCTCATCGAGCGGGATCGAAAGCGTGGCGCTCACGGTCGAGACTGGCGGCGGCGCGGCGACGGGCGGCGGCGTCAACACAGGCGGTGGCGCCGAGGTCTGAGACACCCCACCACAGCCTGCCAAAATCAACGCGGCGCCAGACAGCGCCCCAAGCCACATAGTTTTCATAACGCAAATCCGCACAGCAATTTGCCGGGAACTTAAGCGTGAGCGCTTGCGAGCGCAACGCAGCAAGGCGCGCAGCGTCTAAACTTTACGACACCTTGGCGGGCTCACACGGTAAGAATATTGGCGTCAACATGACACTCGATCTTCCACCGTTCCGCGATGTGATCCGCCCCATAGTAGGGCGGCTCCCGCTCACCAGGTGACAACAGACCGGGAAGAACCGCCTGGAACCACATGTGGTTGCGGTCTCCTCGACGGGTGAACCGAACGACGCGGTTTGTGACCGTCTCGTCGCTGAATGCATATTCGATGTATGGCGCATCCCTGCCGTTCCACGCGCTGCCGACAAGCGTCGGATTTGCGACATGTGGCTCCGACCGCAGAACGCCGAGCATGCATTGGGTTGTGGCCTCAAACGACGGCAAGGCGTGCTTTGCAGTCCCCGCCAACGCAGCCCCCGCGATAGACATTGCGAACACAGCAATCACAAAACCCTGCATAACAGCGTCCCCCTCTGAACCGGACTGTCGCTTGTGATTTTCCTGCCCTTATTGTCATGGCCCGCAACTGCGGGCCATCCAGCTCTCGCGGCAGATCTGCTCCAGGAAATGCTCGAATAACAACGTTTAGAGTGGGGCAACACCAACTGGATGGCCCGTTGTAACGGGCCATGACAAAGAGGGTTTAGGCCAAAAGCGATAGCCGCCCTCCTTCGAGCCCGGTGGGAGCATACACCGCTACGACACTTTGGCGAATAAAGGATCGATCGCCCGGTCGAGCAGCGGTTCCAATTCTTTGGCACCGTAAGCGCTTAAGTGGTGTTCATCGCGATAGAGCGGAATGCCGTCTTTGCGCACGGCACAATGACCGCCTTGGCAAAGATATTGGTGCGGGAACACCGCTGACACACCCTTCTTCGTGGCCATCGTGTGAAACAGCGGCAGCACCGCCGCTTCGCGCTGGTAGAATTGCCGCGCGGGCGGGAGCACTACCGGCTTGTGTTCCAATTCCAGCCGCGCCAGCACTTGCGGCACCGTCCAGCCGATTTCCGGCACTGGCCCCACCAACAGCACTTGCCGCCCATCCGCCCGCAGCGCCGCAATTGTGCGTCTGAGGCCGCGCGCAAAAATCGCCGCATTATCCGCGGGCTTCATCGCATGGGCCTCATCATCGCCGATGGCAACAAAGCCGCTGCCCTCATTGCCATAAGCGGTGCCTTGCGCCGCCTTGCCCCAGCGCGCCATCAAAATCACAGTGGTGATCTCTTTGTGGCGCAGGATCATCGCCAGCACGCGATCATTGAAGGCCCGGCATTCCGGCACATCATAACGATCCACGCCCACCAGCGGCACGCAGCTGGGCGAACCCGCGAAAAGACCGCGGCGATGATGGCGGCTGGCGATAGCCGCCACCGGCGTCAGAATTGCTTCGGCATGACTGTCGCCCCAAAGCACAAAACTCGCCGCCTGCTTTTCGGCACCAATGCCGCACAAGCGCTGCACCGAGACATCTTTGGGCGCAACACCGAAGCAACGCTCGGGCGCGCGCGGCGCCTCCTCCGCTGCGATAGCCACGACTTTGGCATCGAAGCGGCCAGGCAGCCCCTTGGTTGCCATCGCCGCGCCGGCAAACAAGCACACCGCCGCCATCGCCGCGCCTGCCAAGGCAAAGAGCGGTTTGCGCGGCATCGCTGCTTTGCAGCGGAAGGGCTGTTCGACAAATTTCCACGACAGCACCGACAGCGTGAAGGTCAACGCCGCGCAGCCCGTAATTTCGAAGCCCTGCGGCGCCCGCGCCAACAGATGCGAAGCGAAAACCCACACCGGCCAGTGCCAGAGATACAGCGAATAGGAAATCAGCCCGAGGAAAACGATGGGCTTCCAGCTTAAAGCGCGCGACACGGTATTATCCGCCCCCGCCGCAATCAGCAGCACCGCCCCCAAACAGGGCAACACCGCGCCCAAACCGGGAAAAGCGCTGGCCGCAGAAAGCGTCAGCGCGCTGTAAGCGATCAAGGCCAAGCCCGCTGCCGCCAAGCCTTCCCCCAGATATCGCCTCCCCCACCCGTCATGCCGAGGTGCAAGCGCAGCGATCCCCGAAGCACAGACCGCCCCCAGCAAAAACTCCCAGAAGCGATAGGGTGCCAGATAGAAGGCCGCCGTTGGCGTTACCTGCACGGCCCACACGCTCGCCGCAAAGGACACCACGCCCATCACCGCGAGCGTCATCAACCGTCCGCGCCGCGCCCAACCTTTGATCGCCCACAGCAGCAGCGGGAAAACAAGATAAAATTGTTCCTCGACCGCCAGCGACCAGGTGTGCAGCAGCGGCTTGGAACTGGACGCCGCCTCCCAATAACCGGCAGTGGCAGCAAAGAAGATATTCGACCAGAACAGCGCCGCCGCCGCCGCGCTCTCGCCAAAGCGCTGCAAATCGGCCGGGAACAACCACAGGCTAGCCGCGACCGCCGCCAACCCCAGCATCGCGAACAAGGCCGGAAAGATCCGCCGCACCCGCCGCTCATAAAAGCGCAACAAGCTGAAGCGGCCCTCCGCCAGCTCGCGGTCCAGAATGCCCCCGATCAAAAAGCCCGAAATCACGAAGAAGATGTCGACACCGACAAAACCGCCGGAAATCCCGCCAATCCCGTAGTGGAACGCGATCACCAGACTCACCGCCACGGCGCGCAGGGCATCAATATCATCGCGATGGGGCAAAAGCGTTGAATCCCGGCGCATAGCAACTACATGAAAGCCACGGGCGTTTGCCCAACTTCTCCAGGCTGCCTATTGTTGCTTTACGCCGAAAGTGCGGCATGGACGCAGGCTTTCGTTCCCTATATGTTCTACTTCTTTTCCGAAGGGCATGGCGGGGTTGCAGAATGGACCCTTCCTCCTGCCAGCTAGCGGGTTCAGGGACAGACAGAGGGTACGGATTACAGGATCATGCAGAAGAACATCGTTGTCCGCGGGGCGCGCGAGCACAATCTGAAGAATGTCGATGTCGA
>JARLIR010000181.1 GCA_031291635.1 Rhizomicrobium sp.
AAATGCTATGGCATCGCCAAAGCTGGTCAGAATGATTGCGACCCATCGAGTGTCTGCACCAAGGCAAAAAAAGACAATGACCCCTCTTTCTTTGCTTATGTTCAAAAGGGAACCTGCGCGAAACTAGGCGGCAAATTATCGCCTGCATCAAAGTAATGGGGCGAGTGCACAGTCGCACTGCTGGTCGTTGAAAAGTAGAGAGCAATCGGCGTCGCGTATTGGCGTTTGTGCGACTTCGTCTCAATGGCGAGTTTGGGTGGGCGGAAGCGGTCCTATGGTCTAGGTCTTGCTCGCGCCATGGCCAGACATTAGCCCGCCTCACTAGTGCCACAACGGTTGATTGGGGTGGCTGGAAAGTCGCCGCTCCAAATCCGTCACTGCTAACAACCGAACCGCAGCCGATCAGCTTGAGGCAAAACTACTATGCGGAGCGCTGGCGCGTCGATAATGCGGCTCCACATCGAGAGCCTCCGATGTATCAAGCCAAACTTGCGCGTCTTGGCGTGTCTTGAATGTCGCGATTTTTGAAACGGCGTTAGCGCGTGCAAGAGATTTGGCAAGAATGGCGCCAGCCTCATCGCGAACCACGTATGCTGCAACGTATTTCGCGCCTTGCCACGTCACAAGCTCACGGACCTCATTTCCGGCCTTCCAGTCTATCGTTCCATAATATGCGGTAAGATCGATGAGGTATTTGTGTACTTGTATGAGGGGCCTCGCAGCCAAAGCTTCGCGGAATACTTTCTTTACCCCGTCAGCGGCAGGTTCCCCCGCACTGGTTAAATAAGCGCAGGTCTTACCTATTTTGAGTAAAATGTAATTCCGGTTGTGGCCATCATGATATATGGGGCCTTCTTCACCAAAAGCGGCGAATCCTGCAAGGTCTTCGGGATCAATCATCGATGCTGCCCAATCACGGCCTGGCTTTGATAGGATATTGCAATAATAGGACACCACAAAAGATAATTCTAAGTAGCAGAACTACTTATAAAAAGAGGCGGAGCCGAAATCTCCCCATCACGCAGATGCCATTCCGGGGCAGGCGAGCGAGAACGGGGTTAGAGTAAAAACGTTCCACGGCCGATTTGCGGGCGAAAAACTTTTGCCTCGGCGATCGATCGCCAAGCCCTAGCTTTTACACCGACCCCGTTCTTCCCCATTCTGCCTTGCGGGTGCCGCCGTGGCGGTACCCGTGCTCACAACAGATAGTACCGGGGATGGCCGCGCATCCCTTTGTCATTTCAAAAACGATAGGAGATGTTAGTCTTGATGAGCTGCTGCGCGATCAACTGATTTCCGATGATGTTTTGATAGATGGGCAAATCCACTTCGGCGTGCAGGCTCCAGCTTTGGATGTTGAGGTCGACACCGGGAGAAAGGAGCAGGCGCGAATATCCGCTGTCGGTTGGGCTGGCAGTGGGACCGGAATCGTGGCTTCGAATGGAGCCGATGAGCTGCAATATGGGCGCGACATCGATGGCCTCCCCGATGGTGCCCGCGTCGTAGGACACACCAGCGACCCCATTTAATTCGTTGCCGGGACGATAGCCACCGGTTGTCGCGACAGAGAACTGGTAGCGGCCTTGCACAAAATAGTGCCATGGGCTTACGACGCCAAACGTTCCGATGTGAGAGGCGCCAAACGACAGGTCGGTGCTTCCCGATCCGATCTCTGTGTCACGATCAAAATTCGCGTAGTTGTGATCGCCGGTCGGCAGCTTTATCCCGAGCGTGAGACCCGTCGAATTGTCAGCGGAAAAACCCGAATAGACACCGGTCAGGCGAATGTCACCGAGCGCCGAATGATCGAAGGCGTCGATCGAACGACCCGTGTTCGTGGCAAAATGCCGGTTCCAATAGGGAACTTCGGCCATCACCCCAAAGCCGGACGCAAAGAGATACTGAAAACCGGCTGTGTAAAAGCTGGTCCGAATGTCTTTGTCGTCGTTGTTGGCCGCTGGGGCGCCCGACAGACCGCTCCAATTCTTGTTCTGATCCATATAGTCGTATTCTAAAAAAACGGATCCGCCTGGCTGTGTCGGGAAGAGATTGTCGATGTCGAACACGCCGCAGCCGCAAGCACAGGCGAGAGCCGCTGTGGAGGTCGAAGCAAAAGCGAAAAGAAGTGTCAATGTCAGTGGAAAATAGCGTCTTACAAACCGCGATAATCGAAGGTGTGAGATCGTGCGCGTGCTGAGATTGGACATGGAAAACCCCGTTTAGTAACCGGCCTTGCCGCGCACAAACGTGCCCGACAGCGATGATAGTTGGCGCCTAAGCCGCTATCGGTGGCGCGCGGGGGGCTTGCAGAGAATAATGCGTGTCCGGCTCAACAAAGCGTGGCACGGCGGGATGGGTGACGAGACTTTCAGCGAGAGTCGATGGTGCCAGTGTCGATCCGGAACTTGGCACGGCAAAGGAAATCGCTGCTGCAAAGGGACAAACGTCGTGCTGGCGGCCATCGTCATGATTGGGGCTGTGTTTATTCGGCGAGGCATCGACCGTAGCCATCACGCGAACGGGCCCGTTCATCGTGCACATAACGAGCGGGACGCTTATGCTGGCGGATGGATTTGGCATCCAGCCTGTCGGCAGAAACACGCGCAGCAGCATCGCGGCGAGCGCGAACGGCAGTCCAACGAGCGTCAACGTCCGAGGCATGAGCCAGACAACATGGAGGAGGCCAGCTCCCCGATCCCAGGGGATACAGAGCCCTTTCGGAACAACCAAGCACTTGGAATTGTTCTAATCTACTTGCGAGTGATATGCAACTGCGCGGGTGGCACCGCTCATACAAAGCGGGCGACTTGGTCGTCAGCCAGAACGGCTGGGGAACAATGTTTGATAAACAAGACCGTGCGCCTGCATCTCGTCAAAGCATCTTCGGCATGATGTAGGGAATGGTGTTGCCCAAGTTGTGGAGCATGACCGGCAAGACGAGGCTGCGGCTGCGGCAGCGCACCCAGACCATGAAGAGGGCGAATAGCGTCATCGTGATGCCGGGGACGATAGCCACTTGGGGAATGAAATGCGCATCGAAGCGCACGACGTGCGCCATGGCGAACACCAACGATGTCGCAATGGCGCCATAGCCTAACTCTGCGCCGAAGACACGGAAACGCGCTGTGAACATCCGGTCGAACAGCGCCAGATAGAGGCCGCGAAATGCGAGCTCCTCCGTTAGCCCCGGCATCGTCGCCTGAAACAACACGGTTTCGAGACTGTGATCTTTGGCGCCGCGGGGCATTGCCGGTAGCACCACAAGCAGCACGAGACAGGGCAGAATCACGGTCAGTAACATCCGGCCGGTTCCCGGCGCCTGCAAGAACGACAGTCCAAGCTCGCGTGAGCGGAATTTGCCCGAGTCAATAAGGATGATTGCGAACATCAAGCCGAAGGCAAGACTGAAGACTTTGTAGCCCCAGTTATAATGCAATGCATGTCCGGGAAAGATGACGTGCTGGGAAATGCCGCCCGCGAAAAATGCCATCCCATCGCACAGCACCATGAGCATCAGAACGATGACCCAGCCGCGCGTCTGTTTCCGGAACAGAGCCGGCGACGCAAGCACCAGCAAGGCGAGATAACTTACAAAAAACGTAATCATCGGCTTCCCCCCGCCTGACGAGCACAGTCTTGCCACGCCCCCGACCGCGCCAACCGCTAGCTTTTACTCCAACCCCGTTTTCCCCACACCTATCGAGAACGGGGTCAGAGTAAAAACTTTCCATGGCGTTTTTTGAAAACGCCACCCCCCGACGCGATCAGGACCTATTCCAAACCAAGGCGCGGAGCTTCATGCGGTCTTTCCTCCCCCGCGGTGCGCCATCCTAACCGCGGCGTGATCTCAAAATAGTGGGAGAACGAAGCGGACGGAGGGGGGATTGCGAGATCGGTGAACATCGGCGGGTGCAATCCCGCGCATCATTCTGATCCATTCTCCTGCTAATGCCGGGCTCGACGTCCATTGTTTGCGCGAGGCTGTCCTAACCCGAACGGCAAGAGTCAATTCGAAACCGGAAATTCGTTCTAGGTCGCAAATGCGCGGATTTTGTTGAAAAACTCGACGCTGAACGGTGCGTGTCATCCCTGAAGTCTAATGAAGTTGGATTTTGCGCGGCGCCCGGCCTCAGATTGCCATGGCGGGCTGAGGCATCGGGATCAGCTTGGCGAGTTTCCTGAGGT
>JARLIR010000182.1 GCA_031291635.1 Rhizomicrobium sp.
ACGCGCTCGCCATAGGTGGCGATCATCGCTGAGGAAATCGTCAGGCCCGATTCAAACAACGCTGTCGAGACGTCATAGAGGAAGCCGACACGGTCGCGGCCGCGCACTTCGATCACGGTGGCGCTATGCGAGGCCTCATTGTCGAAGGACACCCGCGGCGCCACACTGAAGGCGCTGGCGCGGTTATAGCTGGGCCGCTTAGAGAACAGCGCGCTGGGTGTGGTCTCGCCGCGCACGATGCGCAGCAAGGTCTGCTTCAGGCGCTGGGCCCGGGCGGCGTCGCCAAAGGGTCCGCCTTCGGCATCCTGCACTGAGAAAATGTCCAGCGCGAAACCGTCAGAGGTGGTGAAGATCTTGGCGTCAACAATGGAGCCGCCCGCCGCCGCGATGGCGCCCGTCACTTGGCTGAAGAGGCCGGCATGATCTGGCGTGTAGATGGTGATTTCCGTCACCGCGCGGAACGCATTGCTGACGGCATCGAGCGCCAAGAGCTCGCCCTTGTTGTCGGCAGCCGATAACAGCCGGGCATGGCGTTCATGGGTGGCGGTGTCGAGCGTCAGCCAATAGGTGTCGTAATGACGCCCAATCTGGCGCTCGCGCTCCTCCGCGGTAAGATCAGAGAGGCGCGCTTCCAAGGCTTCTTTCGCCTCGGTGACACGCGAGGAATGGGTCTTGGTGGTGTCGCCGCCGCTCATCATGGCTTCAGCTTCGTAATAAAGCTCGCGTAAGAGCTGGCCTTTCCAGCCGTTCCACACCCCAGGTCCCACGGCGCGAATGTCGGCGATGGTCAGCACCAAAAGCATGCGCAGGATTTCGGGCGACTGCACGGTGTCGACGAAATCGCGCACCGTCTTGGGATCGGAAATGTCGCGGCGCTGCGCTACGTCGCTCATCACCAAGTGATGCTCGACCAGCCAAGCCACGCTGGCGGTGTCGGCTTCTGACAGGCCCCAGCGCAAGCAGCAATTCCGCGCAATGTCGCCGCCGACTTCGGAATGATCGCCGGGCAGGCCCTTGGCGATGTCGTGCAGCAGCATGGCGCAATAGAGCACTTCGCGCGGCTTGACGCGTTTGATGACGTCATGGGCGATGGGATGGTCTTCGCCGTGTTCGCCATGTTCGATAGAGGCGACATGACCGACAGCACGGATGAGATGCTCGTCCACCGTATAGTGGTGGTACATGTTGAATTGCATCAGCGCCACGACACGGCCGAACTCCGGCACGAAACGGCCGAGCACGCCCGATTCATTCATGCGCTTGAGCGATTTTTCCGGATCGTTATGCGAGCACAACATGGCGAGGAACAGCCGGTTGGCTTCCTTGTCGGCGCGCAAGGCGTCGTCGATGAGATCGAGCGAGCGGGTGATGGTGCGCAAGGCGTCGGGATGCACGCCAATGCCTTTGGTATCGGCGGTATGGAAGAGCCGCAGGAAATTGACCGGATCGCGCTTGAAGGCATCGGGCCGCGCATTGAGGCGGCCAGTCTCGACAAAGAAATCATCGCTATTGGCCCGCAGCCGTAAGAAGCCCGGCATGATGCGGGCGATGGAGCGGCGGCGTTTTCTGTTCTGCACTTCCAGCGCTTTGCAGAAGATGCGCGTCAGGCCGCCGACATCTTTGGCGACCAGGAAGTAGGCGCGCATGAAATTTTCCACGGCCTCACGCGGATTGTCGGAGGTATAACCCATGGCGGCGGCGACACCCGGCTGGGCATCAAACGATAGCCGCTCTTCGGCCCGTCCCATCAGATAATGCAGCTTGACGCGCACATCCCACAAAAACGCTTCGGCGTTTTGGAAGGTCTCGAATTCTTCCTGGGTGAAGACATTGTGCGCCACCAGATCGGCGGCGTCGTAGACGTGATACAGATATTTGCCGATCCAATAGAGGGTCTGCAGATCGCGCAGCCCCCCTTTGCCCTCTTTGATATTGGGCTCGACGAGATAGCGGCTTTCGCCTTGGGCGCGGTGGCGCTCGTCGCGTTCGGCCAGCTTGGCCTCGACGAAATCCTGGCCCGAGCCGGTGGCGATTTCGCTCCAGAACATTTTGCGCAAGGAATTGTAGAGGGACTCATCCCCCCAGAGGTAACGCGCCTCGAGCAGGGCGGTGCGAATGGTGATGTCTTGTTTGGAAAGCCGCACACATTCGGGTAGTGAGCGCGTGGCGTGGCCGACTTTCAGGCCCAAATCCCATAACATGTAGAGAATGAATTCGATGACGTGCTGATCCCAGCTCGTCGGCTTGAAGGGGCGGATGAAGAGCAGATCGACATCGGAGCCCGGTGCCAGCTCGCCGCGGCCATAGCCGCCGGTCGCCACCACCGTCAGCTGTTCGCTCGCGTCTTTTTTGGATGGCGGGTAGAATTCCTTGACCGCGAAATCGCACAATACCTGGATGACGGAATCCTGCACGGCGGAGAGCTGGCGCGCGGCGGCAAGGCCGTGCAGCGTGCCCATCATCACCTGATCCTTGATCCGGCTGCGCGCGTTTTGGAACGCGCCTTTGACGAGGACGAGGGCCTCTTTGCGCAATTCGTCCCGGGAGGCGATGCGCTGACCCAGGCTGGAAAGATCCTGGCGGAGAATGACGCCGTCGAGCGGCAAGAGGCGTTTTTTGGCGGCAGCGCTCACGACGGACCCTTTCAATCGTCCAGCAGAAAAGAGCCTACAGTCTGCAAAGGCAAGTCTTCCGTTGGCGGAGGCTAAACTGTTATGGCAAATTGTCCCTGCCCGTCATGGCCGCCCTTGAGGCCGCCAACCAGGAAATTATGGATTTTCTAGATAACGTCCGGTTGGCCGGGGCAAGCCCGGCCATGGCGAAAAGAGGTAGACGTTATTTGAGCGTGTTATTTTGGGCCCAGATAGCGGTTTACGAGCCCTGCCAGCGCGCCGCCCACCAGTGGCGCGAGCCAAAAGGCCCAGAGCTGTTGAATTGCCCAACTGCCTTGGAACAGCGCGACTCCGGTTGAGCGGGCGGGGTTGACCGAGGTGTTGGTCACCGGAATCGAGATCAGATGGATCAGGACCAAAGTCAGGCCAATCGCCAAAGGCGCAAAGCCGACTGGGGCCTTTTGCGAAGTGACGCCCAAAATCACCGTCACGAACATGAAGGTAAGGACCACTTCACACACGAGACCCGCCTGCAACGAATAATGCTGCGGAGAGTGCTCGCCGAAACCGTTGGAGGCAAAACCGGCTGTCGCATCAAAGCCCGCTGCGCCGCTGGCGATGACATACAGCACCGCCGCCGCTGCGATCGCGCCCAAAACCTGGAAGACGATATAAGGCACCACCTGGGCGGCCGGAAAACGTCCCGCCGACCACACGCCCACGGTTATCGCCGGGTTAAAATGCGCGCCCGAGATATGGCCGAAGGCGTAAGCGCCCGTCACCACCGTGAGGCCGAAAGCCAGGGCGACGCCCGCATAACCGATGCCGAATTTGGCAACCCCGGCTGCCAAGACGGCGCTGCCGCAACCGCCGAGCACAAGCCAAAAGGTGCCGAGAAACTCTGCGCCCCATTTGTTTAGATTTGCCATCAAAGCCCCCAGAAAAACGCGTGCGATCCACGTGCGTGGAGACACTAACACTGCTGCGCAATACGACTGAAGGCACCTGTAACATATTGCGGGAGCAGATTTTCAGGGCGCAGCGACGGAAACCTTCAAAATCGCTGCAACAAACGGTGCACAGCAGCTAGTCATCCGCCTTAGGCGCACCGGTTTGGATGCGGGCCCAGGCGAGGTAATCTTCATTGCCGGATTCGATCGGCAGCACCAGAAAGGCGGGCACCTTATAGGGGTGCATCTGGCGCGCTGTTTCCACCACTTGTTCCACCAAATCGCGGCGGGTTTTGATCAAGGCGGTGATTTCCGGTTCGGCCTCGAGCCGCCCCTCCCAGACATAGACACTGGTCATCAGGGCCGAGAGGTTGACACACGCTGCCAGCTTGGCGGTGACCAAAGCTTCTGCCAAGCTGGTGGCCGAGACCCGGTCGGGAAGGGTCGTATAGACAAAGACAAATTCGCTCATGGCGGCCACTATAGGACGCCTCATTGCAACGGAGAATAACGATGGCGCGAATAACCGGTATCGGGGGTATCTTTTTTAAATCGCCCAATCCTAAGGCACTCGGTGCCTGGTATCGGGATGTGCTGGGCATCAGTTTGGAGGATTTCGGCGCCGCCATGCTGGCTTACGATGTGCCCGGCCATCCGGAAGCTGTGGTGTGGACGCCGTTCGCTGCCGACACCAAGTATTTCGAACCCTCGACGCGCGAATTCATGGTCAACTTCGCGGTCGATGATCTCGATGCCATGGTGGCTGCGCTGGAAGCCAAGGGCGTCACCATTTTGGGACGGCAAGACGAAACCTATGGCCGTTTCGCCTGGATCGTCGATCCCGATGGCACCAAGTTGGAACTGTGGCAGCCCGCAGCGGAATAACCAATTTTCCAAAAGCGAAACGGCGCGGGATTTCTCCCACGCCGCTCGTTTCTTGCGGTCAAGTTTCTGAAGCTTAGACGAGCTTCAGATTCACGGCCTTCGGGCCACGCTTGTCGGCTTCGACTTCGAAGCTGACTTTCTGGCCTTCGTTAAGGCCGCGAAGTCCCGCAGCCTGCACAGCGGTCATGTGGACGAACACGTCCTTGCCGCCGTCTTCCGGTGCGATGAATCCGAAACCCTTTGTCGTGTTGAAGAACTTGACTTGACCAATGGTCATGACGGCTTTCTCCTGAAAGCATTAGTAAATCCTGCCCCGAACACCATGTTCGTTGCAGCCGTCAAAGTCGCACCAGGATTTTCAGGGAAAGCGTCGTAGTCGTCACTCCAGGCCAATCCCTCCCGAGGGAGTATCGCATGGGCGCGCTGGATACTTGTCTCTGCTTTGGCTGCGCGGCCTCGACCGCGGATCATTAGCCGAGGCCTAGGCTCTAGGCAAGAAGGGGGCCTACCAGCGCGTGTCGAGATCGATGTGGTTTGGCATGGCGGCAACACGCTTTAACCAAGCGCCAACGGCGGGATAAGCGCCAAGATCAAAGCCGCCTTCCGCCGCGCTGTGCGTGTAGCCGTAAAGGGCGATGTCAGCGATGGAATAGCGGTTGCCTGCAAACCAGTCATGCCCAAGCAAATGGCTTTCCATCACGGCGAGGGCGGCGTTGCCTTTGGCATGCCATTCGGGAACCAAATGCTGCTTTGCTGCCAGTGCCTCCGGCGTGGCGAAGTGGAGCCAGAAGCGCGCCACGGCGATGTAGGGCTCGTGGCTGTATTGTTCGAAGAACATCCATTGCAGCATTTGGGTCTGATCCCAGGCGCTTTCGGGCAACAGCGCGGTGCCCTGGGCGAGGTGGAACAAGATGGCGCCGGATTCGGGCAAGAAGCGGCCATCTTCCAGTTCCAGCAGTGGCACGCGGCCATTGGGGTTGAGCGCGAGAAAGGCGGGCGTGCGCGTCGAGCCGTCATGCAAGCCATAATCCTTCAGCACCAGAGGCACACCGGCCTGGTGGGCGCAGAGTCGCGCTTTGTAGCAATTTCCGGACATGTGCATCTGATGCAGAATCGGCATGGCGTCCCCCTTGGTGGGCGCCAGTGTACGAAGCAGGCTTTTTCGCGCAAGATTTGTTTGCGCCCTGTCCCATGACGTCCGTATGCAGATCATACCGTCTCAGCTATGCCGGCGCTTCTTGTCCTTCGGGCCGCTGCTGCGCAGGATGCTGCCGCAGATGAGGCGCGCTCCGGCGCGGCCTTCCGGCTGAGACAGGTAATCATCGCTTTCGGCATGAATGATAAGCGCAGCGCCGTCATGATCGAAGAGCGATTTGACGCCGTCACCGAGGGAAAAGGCGGTGCTGAAAACACTGGCGTGCAGCGTGCCATCCGCGGCGGCAAACTGCACCGGCAGATCGCCCGTGCGCGGGCCCGCTTTGGCGAAGAAGCCGTGGGCGCGGGCTGTATCCAGACTGAACACCGGCCCGGCGCTGGCAAAGCCGGTCTTGGCCTCACAGGCGGCTTTGGCATGGATCAAAACGGCGTGCGGCCCTGGCGTCAGACCATGGGCGGAAATCTCCACCAAAACCCCGTGCGGGGTGGAGCGGAAATTGGCGCTGCCCGCTGCGCTGCCATCCAAGGCCATCAGCTTGGCGGAAGCCGAAGCCCCCGCGACGCTTGGCGTAATGATCGCGCCGCACGCGGCCAGTCCCGCCGCCAAAGCCCACCTCGACATGTGCGCCCCCCTTGTCAGCATCCCATTCTGGCGGTTCGGCAGGATTTTGCCCAGAGGGAAGGTAGCTCTTGCGAGTGGTTCGAAACTGCGGTGGCGGGACAATGGGCCCGCGCTCAGCGCCGCAAGCTGTGTTACAGTTCGCCAGGGGGGCGTTTGCTTCCGTTGCAAGAGCGGCCGTGGTGCCGCCGAACCGATGAGGGGGGCACTCGATGAAGAAAATGGTGTTGGGCTGTGCTGCGACGGCGGCGCTTCTGCTGGTGGCTGCGCCAGCTCAGGATGTTCCGAAACTGTCGGAGTTTCTGCTCAGCTGCTCGCGCGACAGTTCTGCTTGCCGGATGAAGTTGAAGGATTACGTCACCGCGGCGGTGACGCAGAAGAGCATCTGCTTGCCCAAGGATGTTTCGGTCAATGAAGGCGGCGGCGATATTCTGCGCTGGCTGCGCTCAGACGACACCCATCCGGCCGCCATGCGCGACGAACCCTTCGATGATGCGCTTTATGAAGCTGCGACCAAATTGTTTCCTTGTGCGCCGCCGCCACCGCCTGAAGCGCCGCCTGCGCCGCCCACCGATCAACCGGCTGCACCGCCGCCGCAATAGGACTCGCGAGGCGGGGCCTTTTGTCCACAAGAGCGGCCCCGCTTTGAGCCCTGCGATATTGCCCGCAGCGAGTATTCGCGTTACGGGGGTCTATGACAGCACGTTTGGAAGTCATTGTCGGACCGATGTTCTCGGGCAAGACCGAGCGTCTGATCGCGCGGTTGCATCGCGCCCAATACGCCAAGAAGCGCGTCCGCATCATCAAGCCGGCGCATGACACCCGCACGCAAGGCTATATCGCTTCGCGCGCCGTCAATCCCGATGGCACCACCGAAGTTACCGATCAGCTATCTGCCGTAATGGTGCAAGGCGAGGCCGAGTTCTGGCGCATCGTCGGCGCCAACAAATTCGATGTGCTGGCAGTGGACGAGGCCCAATTCTTCCCCCTCGACACCCCCATGCGCGACAGCCTGGGCTGGTTCGGCCGCGCCATTCGCGAGCTGCTGCGCCAGCGCTGCGACACCCAGCTGCGCATCATCGTGGCGGGCCTCGACATGGATTTCGCCGAAGAGCCCTTTGGCCCCATCCCCGGCCTTCTCGCCATCGCCGATTCGGTGGAAAAGCTGACCGGCGTCTGCATGATCTGCGGCTCGGATGCGGGCTACATCTCCTACCGCATGATCTCCGACGACCGCCAGCTGGTGGTCGGCGATGCCGGCGAATACCAAGTGCGCTGCCGCTCCTGCTACGAGCCGCCGAGAAAGTAACGGCTACTCACCCTCCCTCAAGGGGAGGGTGAAGTTTCGCCTTCCTACAACACATAGCCCGCCACCAGACCGGCGAAGAATTGGTTGCTGGAGATCGTCACCGGGCTGGCGGCAGCATCGCCCAGCATCCGCCCATAATAGCCTCGCGCCCCGATGCTGAAGTGGCGTGAGAGGAATTGGTCGACGGAGAGCGCCACGCCGACGCGGTTGAAGCCATCGCCCGGCGTGTAGGTGCTAAGGCCACTGGCGGCGGTGTCGGAAGGCGTGACGCCGTAATACATCCGCGCATAGGGCCGTGACACCCAGCTGACATCGCCGGTCAGCGAAACGATGAAGCCGGGATTGATGGCCTCGATGGGCCGTCGTGCGGTGCCGCGCAAGCTCAGCTGCCAGCCGCCCTTCTCGCCATAGACCGCATTGTCGGCGGCAAGATACACGGTCTCGCCCGAGCGTGGATCCTTCGCCACATGCTCCCATTCGATGAAGCCGCTGGCGGTTTCGGTATCGTCGAGATGCTTGAAGGCGCGCACGGCGTTATAAACATTACCGCGCCCGCGGCGAAAACCGATCAGCGGCCCGGCATGAAAGGCTTCGTCATCGATGACATTGAAGCGCAGTGCGCCGCCTTCGAAGCGGGCGTAATAGTTTTGGTAATTGAGCCTGCCCTCGACATAAGGCATCAGCACATAAGCGCTGGCGCCTTCATATTCGGGGATCAGGCTGGCGCCCAGCGAGGCATAACCGGCCCAGTTGGAGGTACCTTGCGGCGTTTCACTGGCCGGGGTGTCGGCGTTTTGCGCTGCGGCGCCGGATAGGAAAGCGCTGATCGCAAGCGCCCGCCAAACAATTCGCACGATGGAACTCCTCTGCTGTGAACCCAGTCACAACGGCAGAGGTAAGCGCAAAGTTCCACGGACAGGGATTTAGGAGGCCTTGGCGATCTTCTTGACCTTGGGCTTGGTCTTGCGGACTTTGGGGGCCGGCGGCGGCGCGTTCTCGGCGGCGATGCGGTCGGCTTCTTCTTTGGCAAGACGCAGGCCGCGCAATTTGGCGATCTGGGCCGAGGCGGCGTTCTGCTGGCGCTCTAATTCCTTACGGACTTCGGTATCACGGCGTTCGGACGCGGCGAAATGATCCTGGGCGTTCTTGCGGGCCGCTTCGCGCTTGGCGATCGGCGGGGAGGCGGCATTGCTGCGGTCGTCGGACATGGTGTGCCTTTCGAAGCCCCCAAAACAGGAATCGCGGAGAGTACGGGTATCTCGCAAAGAGAGCAGTTATGCGGCGGCGCCGAAGCGCAGCGCCGTGGAGTGTAAAGCTGAGTGAGAGCGGCGGAGTTTCCCCCGCCGCCACAACTAGATCTTAGACGGCCTTGAGATTGGCAGCCTTAGCACCGCGCGCGTCGGGAACGACGTCGAACGACACCTTCTGGCCTTCGTTCAGCGAACGCATGCCCGAAGCTTCCAGAGCCGAAGCGTGGACGAACACGTCCTTGCCGCCGCCTTCCGGAGAAATGAAGCCGAAGCCCTTTGCGGTATTGAAGAATTTCACGGTTCCGATGGTCATAAGTTTTCCTTGGCACAGTCAAAGTTTCCGTCACGCGCAACATGCCCGTGGCGGACGTGGAAAACGAGAGCATCAGTTGATCGAAAGGTCCGTCTTGTCCGGCGCGCTTTTGGCGGTCGTAACCAGATTGGAGCGCTTCGTCTGACGAGACGTAACAACCACGTGCGGCAGAGTGTACAGGGAATTGAGTCAAGATACAAATGGGGGTGACCCCGGGTTGCAGTGTGCCGGGGCGCGTGCCAGCCCTGTCTGGGCCTTATCCACCGCCCACAAACTGTTGCGGGCGCCTTCGCCAAAACCACCTATTCTTGTTCAGTAAGGCGGGTTTTCGGCGCCAATGCGGCGCGGGGAAGGGGGCGGGCAGCGTCTGGCGCCGCCGCGGCTTATGCGCCAGCGGCTGCCGCATTGTCACAATGGGACAGGCAAGGGCGGCGAATCAAGCCCGGTTCAGGCGGCTTCGTCGATCAGCCCGGTGGTGTTGAGAACGGTGACCAGACGGCCATCGACCACGGCGATGCCATGGATGCATTTGTCGTTGCCGCCATCGGCCAGATCGGGCGTCGGCTGGGTGTCAGAAGGGCTGAGGACGATGATGTCGGAGACCGCATCGACCAGAATGCCGGTGGTGCGCACCTCGTTATGGGCGACGATGATGACATGCTTGTCGGTGGCTTCTGTCAGCCCCAGGCCGAGGCGGGCCTTCAGATCGATCACCGGCAGAATGGAGCCGCGCAGATTGATCAGGCCACGGACATAATCGGGGACATGGGGCAAGGGCGTGATGTCGGTCCAGCCGCGGATCTCGCGGATCATCAGAATGTCGGAGGCAAATTCCTGGCCGTTGGCCATGAAGGTGATGTATTTGCGTTCCTCGTTGCGCGCGACGTCAGACATGGTTGGCTTCCTCAGGCAGGTTGACGCGCGCCAGCCCAACGCGGCTGCGCCCACCGGTATGGGCCGAATGTCTCTCTAATTGATGACGAATTTGGCCGATTGGATAGGGGGAAGTACCGATGCGGCGCAAAAGCCCCCTTTTCGGCCCAGCGCCCCTTTCTGCCTGCCTTTGGGGGCCGGGTGACCGCTTTTGGGTGTCATACCCCGCTTGTCATGGCCCGCAACAGCGGGCCACCCAGCTCTGGCGGCGCCGCCTTTTCAGGAAAATGCTTGATCTAACGCCCTTACAGCAGAGCACCACCAACTCGATGGCTCGTTGTGATGGGCCATGACAAAGTGGGTTTAGGCCAAAGGCGATAGCCCCCCATTGGGGGAAGTCCGGCTGACGACCAAAAGGCTCTCGTGAAATGAGCTTACTTGACCGAATGGGTAAAATTGGTCTAGTTGTACCAAATGTCCCATGCCGTCAAAGCTATTCGTTCCGCCGTTGCTCCTGGATTAGGCCCTAAGCGGGACACGATTTTGGACGCCGTGTTGCCGGTGTTCGGGCGTTTTGGTTTTCGCAAGACGACGATGGAGGAGTTGGCCGATGCGGCCAAGCTCTCTAAGCAAGGGCTTTATCTGCACTTCTCCGGCAAGGAAGAGATTTTCGCCGCGTGCATCGAAAAATATCTGACTGATAGTTTGGCCGTGGTGGATGCGGTGCTCGGCGGGGGCGAACCTCTTCAAGAGCGGCTTATTGGTGCAATGGATGCCTGGTTCGGCCGTCATCTTGAGACCTTCCACCCTCAAGCATTCGATGTGATCGAGACCGGCACGCTGATGGCGCCGGAGCGGACGCAGTATTGGAAGAATGCCTTTCGCCAGCGCCTGACGCGTGCCATTGCCGCGTCGCGCGAGGTCAAGTCATCGCCCGCTTGCACGGCGAAAGATATGGCCGAGGTACTGTTCCAGTGCGGCCTCGCTTGGAAAGAATCGCTTGTGCCAAGAACCGAATTTCGCCGTGAGCTGGCCCGGGCAGTCCGCGTCTGCTGTCGGCTTGAACTTTAAGGACGATACCATGAGTACGGTCTTGGTCACGGGCGGTTCCGGCTATGTCGCGGGCTTCTGCATTACCGCTTTGCTCGATGCGGGGCATACGGTGCGCGCCACTCTGCGCTCGCTTGAGCGTGGCGCCTGTCTACGCGCGACGTTGCGGCGCGAAGCGGAGCCGCGTTTGACCTTCGTGCCTGCCGATCTGACTGCTGACGCGGGGTGGGAGGCTGGCATGACAGGCTGCGATTATGTTTTGCATGTCGCTTCCCCTTTCCCCGGCGGTGCGGTGGAGGACGAAAATGCGTTGGTGGGATCGGCGCGTGATGGCACGCTACGCGTTCTGAAAGCTGCCAAAGAAACTGGTGTGCACCGGGTGGTGGTGACCTCTTCGTTTGGTGCCATCGGGTATGGCCATAAGCAACAGACAGCCCCCTTTGACGAGAGTGTATGGACCGATCTTAATGGCAGGGATGTCAGCCCTTATATCAAATCCAAAACCGTAGCCGAGCACGCCGCCTGGGATTTTGCGCGCCAAAGCGGCCTCGAGCTCAGCGTCATCAATCCGGTTGGCATTTTTGGGCCCGTGCTGGGGCCGGACTTCTCCGCCTCCATCGACATTGTCGCCAAAATGTTGAAGGGAGAGATGCCGCGCGTGCCGCGCCTGTCCTTCGGTGTGGTCGACGTTCGTGATGTCGCTGCGCTGCATGTGACAGCAATGACCCATCCGGCTGCGGCGGGTGAGCGCTTTTTGGCGGTCTCCGGCCCGGCCTTGTCGTTGCTTGATGTCGCCAGAATTTTGCGCGCCCATTTAGGCAATGCGGCGGCGCGCGTGCCGACCAAAGAAATCCCCGATTGGCTGCTGCGCCTGCTGGCGCTGGTGAAGGCCGATGTGCGCGAGGTTGTGCCGCAACTCGGCAAGTGCCGCCAATCAACCAGTGACAAGGCGCAGAATTTGCTCGGCTGGCGACCGCGCTCCGCGGCGGAAGCGATTGCGGCGACCGGCGAAAGTCTGGTCAGGCTAGGACTGGTGTAGCTCTCACCCCGCCTTCAGTTTGATCTGCACCTTATGCCCCACGGCTTTGGCGTATTTCACCAGTGAAGTGGTGGACGGCAGGGAGCGGCCGCTTTCCATGCGGGCGACGGCGCTTTGCGAGGTGCCCATGCGGCGGGCGACTTCTTCCTGGCTAAGCTTGGCGCGGGCGCGCGCGCCGATCAGCTCGCTGGCCAGCGCGAATTCTTCTTCCAGCGCGTCATAGGCAGCCTTGACCTTCGGATTTTTCAGCATGCGCTTCTGAAAGTCGTCGAAACTTCTCACGGCGCAATCTCCTTCATACGCTTATAGGCCAGTGCAATTTCACGACGCGGTACGGCGTCGGTCTTCTTGATGAACGTCCGCAACACCACCACCCGTTTGCCCGAGGCCGCGACGTAGATCGATCGTGCGATGCCGTCCTCTCCCTTGAGCCGCATCTCCCAAAGCTTATCCTCGAGATGCTTCACATAAGGCTCGTGCACGTCCAACAGTCCGCGCGCCTTGATGAGGTTACCAATGCGCAGGAAGCTGGCGATCATGTCGGCGGGCAATGCAGCGACTTCATCTTCGGCGGCGCGGTTCACAAACCCAATCGTCCAGCTCATTTTTGATATACCTCAGAAATGAGATAATTTCAAGCAGCAAGTATAGCCGCACGCTATGCGTGTGTCGCTGAGGCGGTTGGTCACTTTGGGGGCCTGAGGTGCTGTGCCCTCACAAAAAAAAGGCGCGGCAGGGGATGGCCGCGCCCAGTTTCACAGTTGAATTTCCAAGCGCGCTGCTTCGCTAGCGGTCCTTGTGCAACAGCGGTTTCAG
>JARLIR010000183.1 GCA_031291635.1 Rhizomicrobium sp.
AATTGCCCGAATTCCTTCTCGTCGCCTTCGCTCCAGCGGGTGGCGCGGATCACATAATTGCCTGCTGGGTAGTTTGCTGCCCGGGCCTGCAGAATAGCAGTCGCGCTCGGCTCTGCGGGATCGCTGGCTCGCGCATCCGGGCTGCGCACATCCGGCGGCACGGCTTGCACCGTCGCGGTGCGGCCATCGCTGAGGACGAGCCGAGTCGTCCCGCCCCCCGGTACTGTGTTGTCTTGTCCCTGCGCCGCAGCCGCCATTACAGCCAGTGCGAGCGCGCCTGCCCACTTCCCCATACTCTGAACGGTAGTGCCCTGGCTGGGCGCGTCAAGCGCGATCATTGCGAAGATTTTTCGTCGCCTTGGCAGCGGCGGTCCATTCCTCCTAAGCTCGCCGTCATGGGCGAGGGATTATCTCCGGCAGAAGCTGAAGCTTTATGGTTATCGCTGCGCATTTCTAGCGTTGCGATCTTAACAGCACTACCGCTGGCTTTTTTCACGGCGCTGCTCTTGGCGCGACGGCGCTTCTGGGGTGCGAGCCTGGTTGAGACCGCCGTTTACCTCCCCCTGGTGCTGCCACCGGTGGCGGTCGGATACCTTCTGCTTGTCGTTTTTGGTGGGCGCGGCCTATTCGGCGCCTGGCTGTTCACCACATTCGGCATCCGTTTCGTTTTCAGCTGGACCGGTGCCGCGCTGGCGAGTGGCCTCATTACCTTTCCCCTGCAGGTACGCGCCATCCGTCAGGCGCTGGAAGCTGCCGATAGCGGCCTGATTGCAGCGGCCCGCACTTTGGGGGCAGGGCCCATCGACCGGCTGCTGAACATCACCTTGCCGCTGGCTTTGCCGGGTATCGTCAGTGGCGCCATCACCGCTTTTGCCGCCAGCTTGGGTGAGTTCGGCGCCATCATCACCTTCGTCTCCAACATTCCAGGCGAAACCCAAACCTTGCCGCTCGCGATCTATGCGGCCTTGCAAGCTCCTGGTGGGGAGGTGGCTGCCGCCCGGCTCTGCGCCCTCTCTATTGTCCTCGCCATCATCTTCGTCAGTCTCGGTGATCTTGCCGCCAAAAGGATTTGGCGATGAGCTTAGAGGTTCGCCTGCAGCAGCGTTTGGGCGCCTTCACGCTCGACGTCGCCTTTGCCACCAAGGGCCAGGTAACAGCGCTGTTCGGGCCATCCGGCGCGGGCAAATCGAGTGTCGTGGCTGCGGTGGCGGGACTGTCGCGGCCACGCCAGGGTCGCATCGCCGTGAGCGGGCGCGTTCTCTTCGACGGGACGTCCGTGTTTGTGCCGCCAGAGGCGCGTCGCATCGCGGTGGTGTTTCAAGAGGCGCGTCTCTTTCCCCATATGAACGTCGAGGACAATCTGAAATTCGGTTGGCGCCGGACGCCGAATAAGGCCGCTGCCGCACCCATAACCCACGTCATCGAGCTGCTGGGTCTAGAACTGCTTTTGCGGCGCCAACCCAAAGCGTTGTCGGGCGGTGAGAAAAGCCGCGTGGCGCTGGGCCGGGCCTTGCTGGCAGCTCCCGATATGCTGCTGCTCGATGAGCCTTTGGCGGCGCTCGATCAGCCCCGGCGTGAAGAAATTCTGCCCTATCTTGAAAAACTGGCGCGCGAGACCAAGCTGCCAATGCTGTATGTCAGCCACCAGCTGGATGAAGTTGCACGCCTTGCCGATGAGATTGTGGTGTTGGAAAACGGGCGTGTGACGGCGCAAGGCCCGGTTTTTGACATGCTCACCGAGCTTGGTGCCATTGCCGGCATTCCGCCTTTGGGCGCTGTCTTCGATGCTATCGTGTCGGAGCATCAGGACGATGGCCTGACGCGGCTCAATTTTAATGGCGGGGTGCTGTTTGTGCCCCATTTGCGCCAAGGCGTGGGCATCAAAGTCCGCGTCCGTTTGCGCGCCGAAGACATCATGCTGGCGCTTAGCGAGCCCTTTGGCATCAGCGCCAACAACGTGCTCGCTTGTACTGTGACGGACATCCGCATGCTCGGCGATCACGCCGATGTGCAGCTTCTCTGTGGCACCAGCAAGCTGGTCTCGCGCATCACCGAAGCGTCGCGGGTCAGACTAAAGCTTGAAAAAGGCATGTCCCTTTTTGGCGTGGTCAAAGCCGTCACCGTGGCGCGTGAAGCGGGCTGACGCCCGTCAGGGTGTGCGCGGGCGGAAGACGAGTTTCTTTGACAAGGTGAAGTTGAACACCATGCCCACCAAAACTCCAAAAAACAGCGCCAGATAAGGCACTTTGAGCGGCCAAGGGGCAAATTCTACCAGCACAGCGTAAACGCCGTAATTGGCGATGGCGCCGAATGAATTGGTCGCTACAAAGCGCGCCCATTCGGCCAGCATGCCGCTATGACCGGAACTCTTGTGTTCATGGAAGGTGAAAGTGCGATTGCCCCACCAGGTGAAGGTCACGGCCACGGCAAAGCCGAACAGCCAAGCGGGATGATCACCCAAATGCAGTACCGTCTTGGCGATCACCAACGCCGCTTCATTGACGAAAAATCCAGCACCGCCCACGGCGCCGAAACGCACAAGCTTGGAGGTGGCGAGCTTCGCTATGAGCTGGTTCACGCTGCGGACCTTAGGGATGGGTGAAATCGTGCGGGCCAGGAATGGAAAGATAGAAGAGACGCTTCTGTTCCCAGCGACCGCGCGTCACGGTATCGAGCACGAGACCCGCCACCAGCGACAGAAAAGCGATAACCATGGTGCTTGACACCAACACCGCCGTTGGCAACCGCGGCACCAAGCCGGTCTGGAAGTATTCGATCACCAAGGGAAGGCCGACGGCGAAGGTGAAAAGGACGAAAAACAGGAAAATCAGGCCGTAAAAGACCAGCGGGCGCTCGCGCCGCGTGAGGCCGCCAATGGTCAGAAGAATGCGAAAGCCATCGCGATAGGTCGATAGCTTGCTCACCGAGCCTTCGGGGCGCTCCTTGTAGACGGTATCGACTTCCGCCATCGGTACCTTCATCCGCACAGCGTGCACCGTCAGCTCGGTCTCGATGCCAAAGCCTTCCACCGCGGTGGGCAGGGACTTTACGAAGCGGCGCGACATCACGCGATAGCCCGACAGCATGTCGCGCAGATGCACACCGAACATCACGCTGGTCAGCCCGGTCAGCAAACGGTTTCCCAGCACATGGCCGGCGCGATAGGCCGCCGAGCCGGTGGCTTCGCGCTTGCCGGAGACAATATCGAGACCGTCGTCGATCAGCTTGCCGATCAACGCGGGAGCCACGGTGGAATCATAGGTGTCATCGCCGTCCACCAAAATATAGATGTCGGCTTCGATGTCCGCGAACATGCGGCGCACGACATTGCCTTTGCCTTGACGCAGCTCACTGCGCACCAGCGCACCGGCTTCGCGGGCGCGCGCCGTGGTGTCGTCGCTGGAGTTGTTGTCGTAGACGTAGATCTTGGCCGAGGGCAGCGCCGCTTGAAAATCGCTCACGACTTTCGCAACCGTTGCCGCTTCATTGTAGCACGGGATCAAGACTGCGAGCCGGGGGCTCACCAGTTTCGGCGCAAGAGCGGACACCATTGATAGGCACCTGTCAGGTTCGTCGTGAAAATCCGGCATTTCTGCCAGTCTATCGCCAAGCCGTAATCGACAACAGCGGCGCTGGCGCGGCCCATATCATAGGCATCGGCGATCAGGAAGAGGGCGCCCTTATGTGCCGCAACGCGGGCGCGCATTTGACCCGTCAAATAGGAACCATCCTCGGGTTGCATCATCCAGCCGTCGATCCGAAGGACGGGAACCTCCGGCGGCAAGGCCGGGGCGATGAAGCCGAGTGGTGCATCGCCCGTCATCACCACCATAGTGTGGGTGGGGTCGGTAATTTTCGGCAAATCGACGGCAATATAGGGATCGCCGAGCGGTGCGCCTTGCAGATGCTCGCTGCGGGTGAAGAGTAGGGCAAAAAAGAACAGCACCCCGATCGTCACCAGGCGGACTTTTCGGGGCAGCGGCCAGAGTCCGACAGCCATGGCGATCAGGATCGGCGCCAGCATCTCGATCTGCAGGATGTAGCGGTGAATGGCGAAAAGCTTCAGCCAGAAAACATACGTCACCGCGACGAAAACAAAGCCAATGCGGGAAGCGACGGGATCGAGCAAGGGTTCCTTGGAGCGTTTGCCCAAGGCCCAAATCAACGCCGTGGCGATCAAAACGATATAGACGATACCAATGCGGATATCGTCATAGGGAATGTCGTCGGCGATGCGGTAGTCAATGGAAAAGCGGATCGGGTAGGTGACGATGTTCCAAAAGCCGCCTTGCAGGAAGCGCATGTCGCGATACGGCGAGGCCAGCGCCATCGGTGATTTGAAGACGTCGTTGAAATAGGGAAAGAGCGGATTGCCGGTCAGATCCTGCATCCGCCACATCCAAAAGCCGGCACAGCTCAGAAAACCCGCGATGCCGCCCAGGCCGCCTGCAGTCAAGCGTGTGGCAAGGTGCTTCCTGGAGCCGCCACCGACTGCGAGTGCGCCAGCAAAACCCATCGCAAACGGTGCCATTGGCAGTTTGAGGCCGGCGGTGCAACCGGTAAGAAAGCCAGCAAAAACACACCATTTTGCAACGGACCACAGTGAGCCTGTCGCCATCTCGGCGCGGCGACAGATCACGATCGCCAGGGCCGTCAGGGTGAAGAGGCTAAAGACGTTGTCGTAATAATGCGTGCCGTAAAGCGTCAACGTCATGCCGCCGGTCATGCCGAAGAAGGCCAAGGCCGCGGCGGCGAGCGTCTTTTCCCCGGTCTGCAGGCTGGAGCGGGCAATCAGATAGAGCGGAATGATGTTGGCGGCTTGAACCAAGCCCAAGACGGCAACCGCGAACCACGAGGCGGTGTGACGTGCCAAGAGATAGAACGGCACGTCCGAAAGCGGGTTGTAGTAGCTGCCCTGATGGGCCACGGCGACGTCGAGTGCCATGCGTCCGTTAAGAAGGGCGTAGGGAATATACCAGTGGTAGTTGCGAAAATCCCAGGACGTATCTTTGCCGAGCCAGATCACATAGCCAGTCCAGACAGCCAGCGACACGCCCAAAAAGGCGATCTCATTCCAGGAAAGGCGCATTATCTTAGGAAAACTGGATCGCATCCATCGGCCGCAGCGAAGCACTCCGACAAGCTTTTACCGCAATTTGCCTCCCGTGGAGAGGACTTGGCGGCGCAGGCGGTCGCAGACCCCAAGAAATCTTTTCTATGGCTCGGCTTCAATGGCGAGATTGGAGAGAAACTGCTCGGTGCAGGAGTGCCAATTGTGCTCCACCGCAAAGGCTCGGGCATCATCGCGCGATAATGTCAGCGCCTTGCGACAGGCTTTTTCGAGATCCTCGTCCAGCGCCCCCGCTTGGGTGGCATCGCCGATGACGTCGTTGGGGCCTTGCACCGGATAGGCCGCCACGGGTGTGCCGCAAGCCAAGGCTTCGAGCATGACGAGGCCAAAAGTGTCGGTTTTCGAGGGAAAGACGAAGACGTCACTGCCGGCGTAAGCCTCAACCAGCGCCTCGCCGGAGCGGGCCCCGAGGAATTTGGCTTCAGGATAGGCTTTGGCCAGGGTGAGGCGGGCCGGTCCATCGCCTACCAGCACTTTGGTGCCGGGCAGGTCGAGCTTGAGGAAGGCTTCGATGTTCTTTTCGACCGCGATCCGTCCGACATAGAGCCAAATCGGCCCAGGATAGGGACGCGGCGCCTCGGGGATGGGCCGAAAGAGTTCGGTATCCACGCCGCGCGACCAGATTTTCAAATTCTTAAAGCCGCGCCCTTCCAGCTCGTCCCTCAGGGCTTGGGTGGCCACCATCATCGCCGTCGCCGGACTGTGGAACCAGCGCAGGAAGCGATAAACGGCCTCTTCGCGGATAAAAGGGAAGCGGGCCGAGATGTATTCCGGAAAGCGTGTGTGGAACGAGGTGGTGAAGGGAATGTTGTAGCGCAGGCAAATCTTGCGCGCCCCGATCCCCAGCGTGCCTTCGGTAGCGATATGGATGGCGTCGGGGGCAAATTCGCGGATTTCGTTTTCCAGTGTCCATTGCGCGAATACCGCCAAGCGAATTTCGGCATAGGTTGGCAAGGGCACCGTGAAGCGGCCTTGCGGCGTTACATAGCGCACTTCATGGCCAAGGCGTTGCAGCTCGCGACCGAGTACTTCCAGTGTGCGCACCACACCGTTCACCTGGGGCGACCAGGCGTCGGTGACAATCATGACTTTGAGAGCGTGGCCGTCCTCGGCGACATAACTGCCGCTGGCCTGGCCAATGCCGACCGGCATGCTGCGCCGCAGGCGCCGTCTACGCGGGTATAAGCGCAGCTTCACCTTCGGTGCCTGCACTGGCACAGGCAGTATCGCTCGCAGGTATAAAGCTTGCCCAGCGTAGAATCTCCAAATGTCCGCGCGCATCTTCGACAAGGGCTGTGCAGCTTTCAACCCAATCTCCGTCATTCAGGTATAGCATGGAACCGATGCGGCGGATTTCCGCATGGTGGATGTGTCCACAGAGTACGCCATCGACGCCTTTGGGGGCGGCGGCCCGCGCCACCACCTCCTCAAAGCGGGAGACATATTCGACCGCATTCTTGACGGCGTGCTTGAGATAGGCGGAGAGCGACCAGTAGGGCAGGCCAAGGCGGCGCCGCAGCGTATGCAGTCGGTCGTTAAGGGCAAGAGCGAGGCAGTAGGCCCAGTCTCCGACATGCGCGAGCCATTTGGCATAGCCGATGATCGAATCGAAGCGATCGCCATGCAAAATCCAGAGGCGGCGGCCGTCGGCGGTTTCGTGGATGTCTTCGGCCTTAATTTCGATGCCCGCGACGACCCGCCCGCAATAGCGGCGCAAAAACTCGTCATGGTTGCCAGGGACATAGATTACCCGGCTGCCCACATCGATCTTTTTGAGAATTTCCTGCACCACGCGCGTCTGGGCATCGCTCCAGTACCAGCGCCGTTTGAGCTGCCAGCCGTCGACGATGTCGCCGACCAGGTACAGAGTTTGACAGCTATTGGCGGCCAGAAAATCGGCTAGGATTTCAGCCTTGCACCCTCTGGTGCCCAAATGAACATCGGAAATGAAAATCGTGCGGTGGTGATGAACCGCCCTGACGCCGCCGCTTTGGGGCCGCAAAGCCCTTGCCTCGGGCAGTCGCAGGAAGGGCAGGGCACTCCAATCTTGGACGGACATCGCGTCACCCCTTGCGAATCATTCGCTCGCCCTTGTGGGTACCGCGGCAACGCAAAAATTTTCTATCAGACGCGCGACAGTGATGTGACTCGGTGCCGGCTTGTGCATTTTGCACGGCACAAAACTCCGGTCTAACTAATACGTAGTCGCACCTATCGCACTGCACAACGTGACGCCGGGGTCTGGTCACAGCTTGGGCAAATGTGAAAATATTGTGTCAATACAATGGGTTTATGTCCTGAAATTCGATCACTTCGCGGTCCAAATTGTTCTTGCAGACAACGCTGTCTTAGAGCATATTGTTGCAGCGCGGTAGTTTCTACCGCGGCCCTTCCTGGGCGTTTCCTCCCTGAACTTGGCCGCTCCTTAGGGAGCGGCCTTTTTTTTCGCCCTGCCTTGCGGCAGTGCAGCGGGAGGCGAACACGCGCTGAGCCTAGCGCGTCTGCACGCAACGTATTCGTGGTGAGATTTTGAGCGGTCGGAGATTTATTCTGCCGCCAAGGGCCGCTGCTGCACCAAGCGCGTCCACTCGAAGCGCAAGAGTTGGCGCAGCGCGGCGCCGAGCCGCCCCTTCACACCGGCAAAGCTCGGCAGCTTCTCAATGCGGTCTTCGTCGAGATAAAGGCCGCGATTGACCTCGATCTGCAAGGCATGGATGCCTACTTCGCGGCGGGCATAAAGGTGTGTGGTGTGGCCACCGGCGTAGGGCGCGTTGCGTGCGGTCGAGAATCCGGCGCGGTCAAACGCGTCTTCGGCGTGGCGCATCAGGCTGGGGCTCACCGAGGCGCCGTAGCAGTCGCCAAACACGATGCTGGGCGCTGCCGGCGTGGAAGGCATCGAATGGCAATCGATCACCACCGCACAACCAAAGCGGCGATAGGTCTCCTCCACCAGCTTGGCCAGCGCGTCGTGATAGGGGTGATACAGGCTGGCAAGGCGTATCGCAGCCTCTTCTGCGGCCAATCTGGCGCGGTAGATGTCGGCGCCTTCGCGCACCAGGCGCGGAATGACACCCAGCCCTGCCGCAACGCGCGGGCTGGGAGGATCGATGGCCAAGGGCAGGGCGGCATCGAACATCTCGGGGTCGAGCTCGCCCGGGGCGCGATTGGCGTCGACATAAGCACGCGGGAAGCGCGCACATAGCAGCGGTGCCCCAAACCCGGGCACGGAATCAAACAATTCGTCGGCGAAAGCGTCCTCTGAGCGGCGCAACAGCAGCGGGCTGAGGCGGCTTTGGCGGACGAAAGAGAGCGGGTAGAGGCGCCCCGAATGGGGTGACGCGAAAATAAAGGGCGTCAAATGGGCCTTTGGGCGGAGCAAGCGCACCGGTTCGGCGTTGAGCGCCGCCAAAACAGGGTCGTCGCAGGCGTCTTCCGCAAAGGGTGGGGCCACGGTTTTCACAGCTCCAAGTGGATCACCAACGCCCGCACGCGATCAAGCGCTATCGCGGGCCCGATAGGGAAATTCCCGATTGGGGCTGGCTCTCGTGTTAACCAGCGTTTACGAATTGGCGGATATACGGTTCTATGGGCTCGGGCGGAGCAGCGTATGGCGCAGATACTTTTGGTCGAAGATGACGAATCCTTGCGCAAGTTTTTGGCGCAGGCCTTGGTGCGAGCCGGTCACAGCGTGGTCGATTTCGGCGACGGTCTGGATGCCTTTGCCTATCTCAAAGACGGGCACTTCGATCTCCTGCTGACCGATATTGTCATGCCCGGGATGGATGGCATTGAGCTGGCCAAGCGCGCCGCCGAAATGGATGCGGCCATGAAGATCATGTTCATCACCGGCTTTGCCGCCGTGGCGCTGCACCCCGCCTCCAACGCACCCAAACAGGCCAAGGTGCTCTCCAAACCCTTCCACCTGCGCGAGATCGTGGCGGAAGTGGAACGCATGATGGCGGCGTAACGCGTTTAACAGCGTCCGTTGAGCGCCAAGCCGCCGGCTACCGAAACAAATTCATCGCCCGTCATGATTTCGGCGCTCTGAAAGCGTTGGTCGAAGGCGCGCCGGACGGCAGGCACAAACGAGGTGCCACCGGTCATGAAGACCCGATCGACAGCAGCAAGCTCCGTCTTGGTATCGCTAAACAGGCGGTCGACCACGGCCATGATCGCGGCGATGTCCTGGGCGATCCAACTTTCAAAGGCAGTGCGGCTTATGCTGCCCTCGATCTCGACCGGCCCTGAGCGGAAGCGGAAATCGCTGTGTTCCGCGCTAGAAAGACTCGCCTTGGTATGGCCGACGGCGCGGTACAACTGCAGCCCGAGTTCGTTTTCGATAATGTAGATGAGCTGCGCCACGCCTTCGGCATCTTCCGCGGTTTTGCGGATGTCCTTTAGGTCGCGCAAGGTCTGGCTGCCGCGCAACATGGATAGCTCGCTCCAGCGCTGGAATTTGTTATAAGCTGCGCCGGGCACCGGCAGTCGCTTGGCGAAGGACTTATAAAAACTGTCCTTGCCCAGCTTCGGCGACACCGCATTCTGGATGATGCGAAAGTCGAAGACATCGCCCGCCACGCCGATACCGGCATGACCGATGGTGCGTCGCCGCGGTCCTTCCGGCGATTGAATGAGCTGGACCAGGGAAAAGTCAGAGGTGCCGCCACCCAAATCGGCGATCAGACAGAGCGCGTCCTCTTGCAGCCCCCGCAGATGAAAATCAGCCGCTGCCAGCGGTTCTTCGACGAAGCGCACATCGCTGAAGCCCGCTTGGTTGTAAGCCAAGGTCAGGCGCTTGAGGGCAAGCGCTTCATTGGGTTCGCTACCGGCAAATTGCACGGGGCGGCCACTGACGACAGTCTGTCCGAGATCCCCGCAGGATTTTTCCGCCCCAGCGCGCAATTGCTTCAGGATGACGCCAACCAAATCCTCGATGCGGAAGCGCTGGCCATAGACTGTGGTCTCGCGAAAGCTGTCATCGGCGACAAAGTTTTTTACCGATTGGATCAAACGGCATTCGCCACCATGAAGCTCATATGTGGCAATGGCGTCTGGACCCGCCACACCGACGACGCGCTTGTGGCCGCGCTCATTTGGTTCGGTGTAGAAACACAGCAGCGAGCGGAAAGTCGCAGTATCGCCGAAGGGGACGATATGTGGCTCACTCAGGCCTTCGCTGAGCGCCAGCACGCTGTTGGTGGTGCCAAAATCGATTCCAACGGCGCGCGGTACAGACATTGCGGGACTCCACTCACTAGACACAGCCGCATTCGCGGTACCGGGTGGGCGTGCCTAAAGGAGGTGCGTGGTGAAATCTAGTTTCTTCTTGGCATCATTTTTCCCGAGGCGACGGCAAGTCGCCATGGCTGGGCCGCAAGGGAAGACCGTCCGCAAAAGCGACCTCGATTTGACGCGCCCTTGCCGCAAGCCCGCCCCGATCCCGCCTTGTGCCGCGCTCAGCCTTGAAGCGATCCGGCGGGAATAACTCGCCTAACGCGAGCTTCTCGCCAGACGGGCCGTAAGGCCTGAGAGCCTCAAGGGCTCTTCGTCATGGGGGAAGCAATCATGCTCAAAACAGCACCAGTCTTCACCGCCGCAAGGGGCGCCGGGCTTTTCCTCGCCGCTTTGCTCCAGACAGGTTTCATCTGGGCCCTGGTGGAAGGGCTCGACATCAAGCTCACCGCCCTCCTGCCGCCGCCAATCGACGTCTTCATTGCCAAACCGGTGCCCAGGCCGCCGCCACAGCCTGTGAATACGCGTGACGTCTTGCCCGAGCCTGTCACTGCGCCCAAGCCGACTGTCGACGTCGCCGAGCCCGGCCGCGACACCGCCCTTACCCTCACGCCGCCGCGCCCCACCCCGCCCGGTCCGGTCGAGCGCGGTCCAGTCGGTCTGATGGCGACCCACACCACCCCGCCTTACCCGCCCATGGAGGCCCGCTTGGGCAATGAGGGTACGGTTCTACTGCGGCTGATCGTCGGCCCTGACGGCCTCGTCAAAGCCGCCAGCGTTATCCGTTCCAGCGGCTATGTGGGGCTGGATCGGGCCGCCCAGGCCTGGGTGATGGCCCATTGGCGCTATCAGCCCGCCCAACGGGGCGGAACGGCGGTAGAAAGTGCTGCCAATGTCGCGGTCAGCTTTAACCTGCGAAATGGCGGCAATTAACCGGCAGCCTTGACTTGCGTTTCCCGCCGGACGGAGGCTATAGAGCATCCCCGTTCGGCGGGCGGTTAGCTCAGCGGGAGAGCACTACCTTGACATGGTAGGGCACGGTCCCCGAGGGCTGTCGGACCAAGAGGTTGTTCTTATTGAAGGAACGCCTCGGGGCCGTCCTACTGAAATCCCACAAAAACGCAGCGTGGCACACCCTTGGCACAGGGAGCCTCATTGTGGCGACGTTCAGACAAAGAAATCGGAAGTGGCACGTCCAAATCAGGCGACAAGGAAGCCCTACCCTAACGAGGACGTTCCAGCAGAGAGACGATGCCCAACGGTGGGCAAGG
>JARLIR010000022.1 GCA_031291635.1 Rhizomicrobium sp.
ATCATTGGCTTTGCGCTGCGCTTCAATCCGCTTCTAGTCGTCACGGTTGCGGCCATCGCTACCGGCCTTAGTGCGGGTTTTGATCTCATCAAAGTGATCGCGCTTTTGGGCAAGGCCTTTGTCGACAGCCGCTTCATGGCCGTTGCTTGGCTGGTGTTGCCGGTGATCGGTCTGTTGGAACGCGGCGGCCTGCGCGAGCGGGCGCGGAGTCTGATCGCAAAACTCCATGGCGCCACCGCGGGCGGGCTGCTGATCGCTTATTTGGCGATACGGCAAGTGACTGCCATGCTTGGACTAACCGCGCTCGGCGGGCATGTGCCGATGGTGCGCCCGCTGATCGCCCCTATGGTAGAAGCCGCCGCCGAACGTCAGACGGAAATGGATGAACCTCTGCGCCAAGAGTTGCGCGCCCACGCCGCCGCAACCGACAATATCGGTCTGTTCTTTGGCGAGGATGTCTTCATCGCCATTGGTTCCATTCTGCTGGTGGTGGGCTTTCTGGGTCAGAACGGCATCTCGGTGACGCCGTTGAGCGTCGCCATCTGGGCTTTGCCGACCGCTGTGATCGCCTTCGTGATCCATGCCGTGCGGCTGCGCTTGCTCGACCGGAGGCTGGCACGGCGAAGGGCCAAATCATGATGGGCCTGGACGCGATCTATATCCTGACGGGCTTGATGTTTGGCGCCTTTGCCCTCAGCCACGCCTGCGACCAGAGCAATCCACGGCGCTGGCGCAGCACGCTGTTCTGGGGCACCTTTGCCCTTTTGCTGATTGCCGGATCATGGCTGCCGGATTTTCTCAGCGGTGTGTTGGTGCTGGTGATGGTCGGCGTGGCCACCATTGGCCTTGCTCCTGGCAAAGACACAACCAGCGATGACGCCACACGCATCGCCTCCGCCGACCGCTTGGGCAACAAGCTGTTCGGCGCAGCTTTAACGATCCCCATTGTGACGGTGGCCGGCACGTTGCTGCTGCCGCATCTGCTGGTTCATGGCGCCCCCCTCTTCGCGGCCAAGCATGTGACGTTGGTCTCGCTGGCTCTGGGCGCGGTGGCCGGTCTGGTGCTGGCCTTGCGGGTCACCGCTGCGCCCACGCCCATCGCGGCGGCGGAAGGTCGCCGCTTGGTCGACGCCATCGGCTGGGCGACGGTACTGCCGCAAATGCTGGCGGCGCTTGGCGGCATTTTCGCGGCGGCAGGTGTGGGTACAGCGGTTGCCACGCTGGCGAGCAACAGCATTCCGATGACGCAGCCCTTTGAGGCCGTGATCGTCTACACCATCGGCATGGCGCTGTTCACGATCATCATGGGCAATGCCTTCGCCGCTTTCCCCGTGATGACGGCGGGGATCGGCTTGCCGCTCATCGTCGGCAAGTTCGGCGGCGATCCGGTGGTGATGTCGGCACTCGGCATGCTGTCGGGATTTTGCGGTACGCTGTTGACCCCGATGGCAGCCAATTTCAACATCGTGCCTGCTGCCGTGCTAGAACTGACGGACCGCAATGCGGTGATCAAAGTGCAGATCCCGACCGCTTTGATGCTGCTGGGGGTCAACACGCTGATCATGATCTTCTTTGTTTACCGGTGATGGACATGCTGCTGACTGAGACTTTGGCCAGCCGCTTTGCCAGCATTGCTCTGGGCCACGTTACCCGCGAATATCCCAACAAGCTGGACCACGTCATGGCGTGCGCGGGCGATGTTTGCAGCCCGCGGACCCTGCATTCCATTTTCTATGGCAGCTTTGATTGGCACAGCTGTGTTCACAGCACTTGGATGTTAGCGCGGCTGGAGCGCGAGTTTCCGAAAATGGCGCAAGCTGAGGCCATCGACGGTCATTTTGCGCGCAGCCTCACGCCGGAAAACGTGGCTGGCGAGATGGCTTATCTGAAGCGGCCTGAGAGCCGGGGCTTTGAGCGGCCCTATGGCTGGGCTTGGGCCTTGATGCTGGCGGCGGAACTGCGCAACGGGCGCTATGGCCCGATATTCCGGCCTTTGGAAGAGGAATTCGTGGCGCGCTTTACAGCCTTCCTGCCGCTGCAGACCTATCCGATCCGCACCGCCGCGCATACCAGTACAGCCTTCGCGCTTTGCCTTGCAGCGGACTATGCGAAAGTGGCGGGAGACGAGACCTTCCTCGCTCTGCTGCGGTCCCGCGCGCGCGAGTGGTTCGGCGCGGATCGTGATGCGCCCTGCTGGGAGCCGGACGGCGATGCCTTCTTGTCACCGGTTTTGTGCGAAGCCGAAGCAATGCGGCGGCTGCTGCCAAGCGGAGAATTTGCGGTGTGGTTCGCCGCCTTCCTGCCAAAACTAGCGCAGGGCAAGCCGGAAACCTTGTTCATTCCCGCCACCGTAAGTGATCGCAGCGATGGCAAGACGGCGCATCTCGACGGTCTCAATCTGAGCCGGGCCTGGTGCATGCGCGGCCTCGCCTCGGCGCTGCAGGGCGAACAAACCGTCCTGGCTGCGGCTGCGGAAACCCATATCGCTGCCGCCCTGCCCCACGTGGCAGGCGATTATATGGGCGAGCATTGGCTTGCCAGCTTCGCCACTCTGGCACTGCTCGCCGACTAGCGGATGAGCAACTGCTGCAGACCCAAATAGATACCGCCAGCTTGAGACCCAAAAATCAAATGCGCCCCGCTCGGCAGCAAGGCGATGCTGCGCACGCCCGCGGCGTGCAGGGCCTTGGCGTCGAGGCGATGCTGATCGGTGAGCTCGACCGCAATACGGCTGCTACAAAGGGCGATGCCCTTCACATTGCTGCTGCCGCCTAGCGCCGCCAAGACGTTATCAGCAGGCAGCGGCACATTGGCATCAAGGGTCATCACGGGGAGCGCTACGGCCGCGGCTGGTTCTACCATCTCTGCGCCAATCATGGCCTCGCGGATTTCCGACGCGATCTGATCGGCTTGAGGACCGATGACGACTTGCAGAGCACGCTCGGAGGGCCGCACAAATCCCTTGGCACCCAACGCGCGCAGGGCCGTCTCGTCTATCGCTGCCGGGGACTTAATGATGAGCCTCAGCCGCGTGGTGCAGGCATCGACTGTGCGAAGATTTCCTGCGCCGCCCAAGGCTGCGAGATAGGCTTTGCCGCGGTCGCTGGCAGCGATTGGTCGCGCCGTTATGGCGGCGCCGTCCCGGCCCATGGTCTTCAAGCCAAAACGCAGGATGGCAAAGTGGAAGACCGTGTAATAAAGCGCGAAATAGGCAAGGCCCACGGGAATCAACAGCAGCGGTTTCTGGGCGAGTCCAAAGTTTATGACGTAATCAAAAAATCCCGCTGAAAAGCCGAAACCCAAATGCACGCCGAGAAGATTCATCACAACCATGGACAGGCCGGTGAGCAGCGCGTGCATGACATAGAGCCCCGGGGCGAGAAACATAAAGCTGAATTCAATGGGTTCGGTAACACCAGTGAGAAAAGCGGTAAGCGCCATGGAGGCCAGAACACCGCCGACTTCCTTGCGCCGCGCCGGCAAAGCGGTGTGGTACATAGCAAGACAAGCAGCGGGCAGGCCGAACATCATCACCGGGAAATAACCCGACATGAAAGCGCCGGCAGAGGGATCGCCAGCAAAGAAGCGGTGCAAATCCCCTGTGGCGCCGTGATAGCTGCCGAGATTGAACCACGCCATACTATTCAGGATGTGATGCATTCCCGTAACGATGAGAAGGCGGTTGAGCGTGCCGTAGATAAAAAGCCCCAGGGGGCCAAGGCTCAGCACCGCATGGCTGGCGCTGTCCATGCCGTGGGAAATCGCTGTCCAGAGCGTGCCGATGAGGAAGGCAGGGATCAGCGCGACCACACCCGCAATGATCGGCACAAAACGGCGGCCGGCAAAGAAGGCGAGATATTCCGGCAGCTTGATGGTGTGAAAGCGATTGTAAAGCCAACCGGAGACCACACCAGAGACAATGCCCGTGGGCACGCTAAGCTTATCGAGCTGCGCCTGCTTGAATTGCTCGGTGGCCAGTTTGATGGCATCACCCGAAAAACCCACCAGCGCTTCCGGCGGTACTTGCATCAAAACTTTGGCACCGGTGGTGGCGATGAGAAAGAAGACCGCGCCTGCGAGGGCCGCGGCGCCGTGATTTTCCTTCGCCAGTCCCACCGCGATACCAAGTGCGAAGAGCATACCGAGATTGTGGAAGATGGCGTCACCCGCCGCCGCCACAAAAGCGATGTTCAAGAGATCAGGCTGGCCGAGGCGCAACAAGATACCGGCCGCGGGAAGCACGGCAATCGGCAGCATCAAGGCCCGGCCCAAGGGCTGCAGCACTTCAAAGACAGCTTTCATGGCACGTCTCCCGGGAATGATGTCATCAGAGCCCGCACCGCGGCCGCGGATTCACAAACGAGTGCAGCTTGTGCCAGCGCTTG
>JARLIR010000184.1 GCA_031291635.1 Rhizomicrobium sp.
CAACTCGCCTCTGCCTTGCCCGATAACGCGGTCCCGGCCACCGCGCCAGACGGCTTTGCCAGTTTCTGCAGCCGCTTTCCCCGTCAATGCCGCGCGCAAGCGAGCGCCCCCAGCACCGTACCGCTGACCGACAGCCTTTGGAGGCGGCTTTATTACGTCAATCGCGGCATCAACAAAGCCATCAAGCCGGAAACCGACCTCGCCCATTATGGCCGTGCCGAATTTTGGACCATCCCCGCTGATGGCTATGGCGATTGCGAAGATTATGCCCTCACCAAACGCCGGGATTTGATGCGCGCGGGCGTGCCGGAATCGGTGCTGCGCATTGCGGTCGTCGACACGGCGAAATTTGGCCGCCACGCCGTCCTCACCGTTTCGACCGACGAAGGCGATTTCGTGCTCGACAATCTGACCAATCAGATCCTGCCCTGGAACGCCACCGGCTATGTCTGGGTCTCGGCCCAGAATCATGCCGATCCGATGCGCTGGGATGCGCTGCGCGCGGGGCCGGATAGCGCCATCGCCACCGCGGCGCAGCCTGCTAACGACAATCAGACCGGCTTGCCTTCGCCCTTGGCAACGCCTTCCCAAAGCCCGTTGAGATAAACCGCGCCAAGCGCGCGATCATAAAGGCCATAACCGGGCTTGCCGGTTTCGCCCCAGATCATGCGGCCGTGGTCGGGGCGGACATAGCCCTTATAGCCCGTGTCGTAATAGGCTTTGACGATCTCGCCGATATCCAGCGAGCCGCAATCGGATTTGTGCGCCGTCTCGTGGAAATTGCCCTTTTCGTCCACTTTGACATTGCGCAGATGCGCGAAATGGATGCGGCCTTTGCCGGAGAATTCCTTCACCAGCTCGACGATGTTATTTTTCAGATCGGCGCCCAGTGAACCCGAGCACAGTGTCAGCCCATTGGCCGGCGTGTCGATGATCGCCAGCAAGCGGCGCAGATCGTGCACGTCTTTGACGATACGCGGCAGACCGAAGATCGGGCGCGGCGGATCATCGGGATGGATCGCCATCTTGATACCGGCTTCTTCCGCCGCCGGGATCACGCCCTTCAAAAATGCCGTCAGATTGGCCCACAGCGTTTCTTCGCCGACCGCTTTGTATTCGTCGAGCAGCGCCTTCAGCTCGCCTGGCTTATAGCTGGCATCCCAGCCCGGCAGGTCGATGCCCTGTTCCGGATCGATCGAGTTGACCACATCGACATCGAAAGCCAGCGCCGAGGAACCATCGGCCAGCTTCATGTCGAGAATGGTGCGGGTCCAATCGAACACCGGCATGAAATTGTAGCAGACCACCTTCAGCCCGCATTGGCCCAGGTTGCGCAAGGTCTCGGCATAGTTGGCGATCAGCCGCGCCGCGCTAGGGCGCCCCAGCTTGATGTCCTCATGCACCGGCACGCTTTCGATGACCTCGAACTTCAGGCCGTGGTCTTCGATCTTCCGCTTCAGCGCCCGGATATTTTCGACCGGCCAAACCTCGCCCACGGGCACGTCGTAAACCGCCGAGACGATGCCATCCATGCCCGGAATCTGACGGATGTAGCTCAGCGAAACCGGATCGCTATCGCCATACCAGCGGAAGGTCATCTTCATTGGGCAGGTCCTTGTCTATGGTACCGGTCTCAGCTTTACCCGAGACCGGCCGCTTTGTCATCGCCAGAGCGGACACGATGACAGACGGTCGCGGCGATTTGACCGCCGCGAAAGCCGGCCTTTCGCAGGGTCATTTCCGTTGCGGCGCCCCTCGCCCTAGAATTCCGACCACTCATCCGTGCTGGGCGCGGCTGTCCGCCGTCCGCCAACGGCAGCCACGCGGGTCCGGACCGCGCGCTGAGGCGCTGTCCCACTGTGCGCAATGGGACGCTGTGGCTGTGTTTTCGCACCGTTTTGGCGCGCGCCGCCAACATTGAAAAAGCCGACCAGCGACTGCAATGTCTGAGTCTCGCCCGCCAGATTGCGCGAGGCGGCAGTCGATTGCTCGACCATCGCGGCGTTCTGCTGCGTCACCTGATCCATCTGGGTAACCGCCGCATTGACCTGCTCGATCCCGGTGGATTGCTGCTCGGCGGCCTGTGCCATTTCACTGACCAGCACATTGATCTGCTGCACCTGATCGACGATCTGGGTCAAAGCCGTGCCGGACTCGCCCACCAATTTGACACCGGAAGCGACCTGCTCGCCCGAGGCATTGATCAGCGTCTTGATTCGCTTGGCAGCCTCACTGGAGCGGCCAGCCAGCGAGCGCACTTCGGTCGCCACCACCGCAAAACCCTTGCCCGCATCGCCGGCCCGCGCCGCTTCGACGCCCGCGTTCAACGCCAGCAAATTGGTCTGGAAGGCGATCTCATCGATCACGCCAATGATTTCCGTAATCTGCTTGGACGATTGAGAAATGGCATCCATGGCCTCGATGGCCGTTCCGACGACACGCCCGCCCTCTTGTGCCGCCACTTTGGCGGAGGCCACACTGCTGCGCGCGTCATTGGCGTTGGTGGCCGTCTTCTTCACCGTGGCGGTGATCTCTTCCAGCGCTGCCGCGGTTTCCTCGAGACTCGCGGCCTGCTGCTCGGTCCGGCGGGACAGGTCGTCGGCCGCTTGCGAAATTTCTCCGGCACCAATGGCGATTTGGCCAGTGCTCTGCAAAACGCTACCGAGCGTATCCTGCAGGCGCGTCATGGCGGTGTTGAAATCACCCTTCAATTTGGCGAAAGCGCCCACAAGCTCGGCATCAATACGATGGGTGAGATCACCCTTGGCAAGATGGTCCAGGCCCGCGCCAATGCTGGAGACGATGACTTGCGTTTGCTCGGATTTGGAGCGCTCAGCGGAGGCCAGCGAATTCTTGAACGCCGTCATGACTCCCGCCAATTGCCCGATTTCATCTTTTTGATCAGCGTGCGGCACATCTGCATTGAGATTGCCGCCAGCCAGTTCACCCATGGCATTGGTCATCCGACCAAGCGGCGACGACACACCCGTAATCAGCACATATCCGGCGCCAAAGCAGATCAAGATCGACAGCCCCATGGCACCGAAAATCCATAACCGCGAACTCTCGAATGTCGCCTCACCCAAGGCCGCTGATTTCTTGCCTTGGGCAATATTGAAATCCACATCCGCGGAGATGGCATCGGCTAACGCGTTGAATACGGTGCGCATCGGACCACTGGCATAGACACCAGCTTCCGCCTGTCCTTTATCGCCCATGATGCGCATTTCTTCATCGGCAGCGGCCTTGTAAGCGGCTTCACTGCGTTTGATTGCAGCCGCCAATGCGCGCTCTTCTTCACTATTAGCGGACTGGGAATAGGCTTGCCAATTTTTTTGGGCCGTATCTTGCAGCTTCGCCAGATTGTCCTGAATGGACTGAAGCTGTTCCTGGCTGGTCACCGACAGATAACTGAGGTGATAGGCGCGCATACGCGTCTCGGCATATTGGTACTTACCAAGATAGCCAATCGCGAGCATCCAGTTGTCTCGAATGTCGGCAGCCCGATCATTCAGCTGCGATAGACGCAGTACAGAAAAGCTGCCGACGCCGAGTGTGGCTAACAGCACCAAAATGAGAGCCCAAGTGATCTTTGTGCGTGCGGGTACGTCTTTAAAAGTCACGCTGCTGCTCCACGAGAATGGCACATCCAGATTCGATTTTGCGCATAATGCTCTTTAGAAACAGTGTCACTCATTATTGTTTGGCATACGTACTTTTTCGTATTAAGGCGAAATCTCTGATACCACCTAAGCCGCATAATGTCGCACGAAAATCAGAATTCAGACCATTCATCCGTACCAGGGCGTACCGCAGAGGCGGCTCTGCCCGCCGTTGCGACGCGGCGGATCGTTTGAGGTGCGGGTTTTGCAGTCGGTCTCGAATTTGATTTCTGGGGTTCGCGCGTTCGCGCCAGACGCGTTTCTTGTCCCACCTCAAAAAACGCTACGAGCGATTGCAGATGCTGAGTCTCGCCCACAAGGTTGCGGGATGCTGCCGTCGATTGTTCGACCATTGCGGCGTTTTGCTGCGTTACTTGATCCATTTGGCCCACAGCCGCATTGACCTGTTCGATGCCGGTGGCTTCTTGTTCCGTGGCTTGCGCCATTTCATGAACGATGAGGTTAATCTGCTGCACCTGTTCGACAATATGTTGCAGCGCCTCGCCCGTGGCGCCGACATGTTTGACGCCATCGGCCACTTGCTCGCCAGACGCATGGATCAGCGTTTTGATCTGTTTGGCGGCTTCGCTCGAGCGTTGTGCCAGCGCCCGCACCTCAGAGGCGACCACCGCAAAACCCCGGCCGGCATCCCCGGCCCGTGCCGCTTCGACACCGGCGTTCAAGGCCAGAAGATTGGTCTGGAATGCAATTTCATCGATCACGCCGATAATGTCGGTGATCTTCTTTGAGGATTGCGAGATGGCGTCCATTGCCAGGGTCGCAGTTTGCACAACCTTGCCGCCGTTTTCCGCCGCTGATCGCGCCGAGGCCATCGAGATATTGACCTGATTGGTGTTAGCGGCAGTCTTCTTCACGGTCGCCGTAATCTCTTCCAGCGCTGCCGAGGTCTCTTCCAGGCTGGCAGCCTGATGTTCGGTGCGGCGCGATAGATCATCGGCGGCTTGCGCAATTTCTCCGGCACCCACGGCGATCTGCCCCGTGGTCCCCAGCACTTGCTTGACCGTGTCCTGCAACCGCGCCATCGCGAGATTGAAGTCTTCCTTCAGTTTGACAAAGGGCCCGGTAAGATTGGCTGCAATGCGATGAGTCAAATTGCCTTTGGCCAGATGGTCCAAACCCTCGCCGATGCTGGCGACGATCACCGCCGTCTGCTCCGCTTTCGAGCGATCGGCCGCCGCCAGCTGATCCTTGAAGGCATTCATCGCCCCGGCCAGCGTTCCAATTTCATCGGCTTGATCGGCGTAAGGCACATGCACGTCGAGATTACCGCCAGCCAATTCTCCCATCGCACCGGTAATCTTCACCAACGGCGTCGAGACACTGCGGATCAGCATAAGCCCTGCCAGCAGGCTGAGAGCTGCGGCCAAAGCCATCGCCGCGTAGATCCAAAGCTGCGAGGAGAGGTAGGTGGCATCGCCCGCTGCGGTCGCGGCAGCGCCGCCCCGATTGTGGTATTCGAGCGCCGCCTCAAAACTCATGCGCAGTTCTTCGAAACCGCTCATCATGGTGGACATATAATATTCGAAGGCTGCCGCCTGCCCCTTCTCCTTCTCGATGGCGAGTTCGGTCTGCAGCATTGGCTCATAGGCTGCCCAGGCTTGGCTCACCCGCGTGCCGAGTGCTTTTTCCTCATCGCTATCAGTAGAGGCTGCGAATTCCTGCACCAGCGTTGCCGTTTTGGCGCGCAGGGCTTCCAGCTTGGCCAGGGCCAGGGTGCGTTTCTCTGGTGACGTCGACATCAGCACGGCGCCCTGCCAGGAGCGCAAACGTGTTGCGGTGTATTGCAGCTGGCCCAGCTGCTGCATATCCGGGAGCCAGCGTTCGCCCAGCGCCCGCGCGTTGGTGTTGACGGCGTGAAGCCGCACATTGGCGAAGATGCCGAGGGCAAACGTCGCGAACAACACCATCGCGAAAGCGGCGACGATTTTGGAAACCACCGAATAGTCGGTTAAGCGATTCATGAGTTCAGCCCTTGCCGCCGCTAGCTATGCCTTCAATCCCTTGGCAAGATGCCGCCAAGCGCTTGAAGAAAGGTATAATTTGGCACCGCAGAACCGTGGGTAAGTATTTACCCTAGGCCTCAGAACTCGTCCCACTCGCTGTGCGGCGCGACGGCAAGCTGGCGCATCACGGCTTGGCCGCCGCGGCGTTGCACCGCCGTAGGATTCCGCGAAGGCTGCGGCTTTTGGTTTTGATTGCGGCTGAGCGAAGGCAGATCGGCGCCCACATCAAAGAAGCCGACCAGTTCCTGCAAAGCTTCCGTCTCATGGGCGAGGTGACGCGATGCCGCGGTCGATTCCTCGACCATGGCGGCATTCTGTTGTGTCACCTGATCCATTTGGGCAACCGCGGTATTCACTTCCTCAATGCCCGTCGACTGCTGTTCGGCAGCCTGCGCCATTTCGGTGACAAGGCTGTTGATGTGTTGCACTTGGGTGATGATGTTGGTCAGCGCACGCCCGGATTCGCCCACCAGCTTGACGCCTTCGCCGACCTGCTCGCCCGAGGCATTGATCAGGGACTTAATTTCTTTGGCGGCTTCGCTGGAGCGTTGCGCCAAGCCCCGCACTTCAGAGGCAACCACGGCAAAGCCCCGCCCGGCATCGCCCGCGCGCGCGGCTTCAACCCCGGCATTGAGGGCGAGAAGATTGGTTTGGAAAGCGATTTCATCGATCACGCTGATAATATCGGTGATCTTTTTGGAGGATTGCGAGATCGCGTCCATCGCTTGGGTGGCGGATTGCACCACGCGGCCGCCCTCTTCGGCCGCGGCACGCGCCGTCGAGACGCTGGCACGCGCTTCCTTGGCATTGGCCGCCGTCGTCTTGACGGTCGCCGTGATCTCTTCCAGCGCTGCCGCTGTCTCTTCCAAGCTGGCGGCCTGCTGTTCGGTCCGCCGTGACAGATCGTCGGCGGCATTCGAGATTTCGCCCGATCCCGCCGCGATCTGCGATGTGTTGCCCAGGATGTTCTTCATCGTGTCCTGCAGCTGCTTCATCGCCTGATTGAAATCGTCCTTCAGTTTTGTGAAGGGGCCGGTGAGCGAAGCCGAGATGCGGTGCGTGAGATCGCCTTTGGCCAGGAAATCCAGGCCCGTGCCGACGCTCGAGACAATAATCTCGGTTTGTTCGGCCTTAGAGCGTTCCGCGGCTGCAAGCTGATTCTTGAAGGCGTTCATGGCGTCGGCGAGCTTACCGATTTCGTCTCTCTGGTCCGCATAAAGGACCTTGGCATTGAGATTACCCGCGGCGAGTTCTCCCATGGCATCGGTCATGGTGAGCAGGGGCTTGGCAACAGAGCGGCCAATGGCAAACCACGCGGCGCAACACAGCGCCATCGCCAGTGCCAAGGCTCCAAAGACAAACAGGCGTGAGGAAACGAAGACGTCATGGCTGTCTTTGCCCGCCGCCGCGGCGCCATCGACACTATATTTGATGGCTTCGTCGGTCACAGTGGTCAAAAGCTTGAAGCTCTTGCGCATCGGCCCCATGAAATAGGCGGCAGCCTTGTCGAGCCCACCCGATTTGTAGAGCGACACTTGGTCTTCGCGCAGAGGCTTATACGCGTTCCAGGCCTCCTGCAGCTTGGCAGAAAGCTGGCGATCCTGATCGGTGCTGGCCAGAGCGGCGAAGTCGGCCAAGGCCTTGTCGCTCGCCTCCTCGGACTTTTTCAAGAGACCGAGGGTGTTGTCGTGTTCCTTATCGCTACCGGGCAGCAGATAGGAACTGGAATAGGAACGGAAGCGCGTGGAGTTATACTGAAACTCCGACAACACCTTCATGGCGGGAACCCAATGGGACGCCATTTCATCGGCATTGTCGTTGAGGTCTGACAAGCGCAGTGTTGCAAACAATCCGAGTGCAATCGTTGCAATCAAAACAGCCGCGAATGCACTGAGCAATTTGCTGCTGACGGACAAATCCCGAAACCATGAATTCATGACTGCACCCTTACTATCTGCCCCTCGCGCCGCGAAGGACCCGCATACAGGGTAATCCCGCCCATCTTGATCAAATGTGAATTTAAGTGTTCGGTTTCCGCCCTTAAGTATTTCCCCTTACGTAGTATTTGCGCGAGGCGATTAGAATTCCGCCCAGTCGTTCTGCGGCACCTCTTTGACGGCAACGGCGGCGCTTTGGCGCCGGGCCATTGGCCGCGATAGAGAGGCTTCACGAGCCTTTGCTGCGGGGCGGGCCATATCGCGACGAGGCGCTGCTGCGGGGGTTCCGCCGACATCGAAGAAGCGAATGAGATCCTGCAAGGCATGCGTCTTGTCTGCGAGACTGCGAGACGCAGCGGTCGATTGCTCCACCATGGCCGCATTTTGCTGCGTGACTTGGTCCATTTGACCGACAGCGGCGTTGACCTCTTGAATCGCCGAGGCTTGCTGGTCGGCAGCACCCGCCACTTCACTCACCAGCGCATTGATCCGCTGCACCTGTTCCACAATGCGCCGCAAGGCTTGACCAGATTCGCCCACCAGCTTGACGCCGCCTTCGACATGCGCGCCGGAGGTGTTGATGAGCGCCTTGATTTGTTTGGCAGCCTCACTGGATCGCCCCGCCAAGGCCCGCACTTCGCTTGCCACCACGGCAAAGCCCCGCCCGGCATCACCGGCGCGCGCTGCTTCGACGCCCGCGTTGAGTGCCAGAAGATTGGTTTGGAAGGCAATCTCGTCAATCACGCCGATGATGTCGGTGATCTGTTTGGATGATTGCGAAATCGAATCCATCGCAACGGTCGCAGCTTCAACGACCGCCCCGCCTTCCTTCGCCACCGCGGTCGCGGCTACCGAAGCCTTGTCGGCATCACGTGTATTGCCCGCCGTCTTCTTCAAGGTTTCGGCAATTTCTTCGAGCGCCGCTGCCGTCTCTTCCAGGCTGGCGGCTTGCTGTTCCGTGCGGCGCGACAGATCGTCTGCTGCCTGGGAAATCTCTGAGGCACCGGTAGAAATATCCGTCGTGTTTTCGAAGATCTTCTTCACCGTGTTCTGCAAATGGCCGATGGCCGTGTTGAAGTCTTCCTTGAGAGTGGCAAACGGGCCGGTAAGATTGGCGCTCACGCGATGGGTCAGATCGCCTTGGGCCAGACGGGCCAAACCCGCGCCGATCGAAGACACGATAAGTTCGGTCTGTTCCGCCTTGGAACGCTCCGCAGCCTTCAGCTGGTTCTTGAATGCGGTCATCACACCGGCAAGCTGGCCGATTTCGTCGCGTTGATCGGCATGGGGAACTTCCACATCAAGGCGGCCATGCGATAGTTCTTCCATGGCTTTGGTTATCCGGCCAAGCGGCGCCGACACTGCCCTCACCAGAACCATGCCGGACGCGGCGCAAAACAAAATCGCTAACGCCACAGAAGCAAAAATCCAGAGACGGGCGGAGGTGTAGGTTTTCTCGCTAGCATTGCCTGCTGCGACGCCGCCATCTTTGTTATAGACGATCGCGGCTTCGATGGCTTTGTTGAAATTGTCAAACGAGGCGCGCATCGGTCCCATGTAATAGGTCGCTGCGGCTTCACGGCCCTGGGACTTATTCATATCTTCGGCCACTTCCGAGGTCGGAACATAGGCCGTCCAGCCCGCGGCGATATTTGCAATCAGTGCACGCTCTTGATCATTGCGCACGGCGCTGGACGTGTCGGCGATGATCGCTTCGATCTTCTTGACATAGTCCGCGTTGCGCGCGCTTTGCTTGGTCCGTTGGGCATCCGTTGCAGCAAGAAGCAGCGTGGCTTGCGCGGCGCGATAGCGCATCGCGATATAGCGAAGTTCCCCCAACACGCGTGTATTGGGCAACCAATTGTCGCGCACGTCAGCCGCATTGGTGTTGACCGAAGTCAATTCCAATGTGGAAAATAGGCCAAAGCCGAGCGTGGCGAAACCGATGCAGATCATCACGGCGATGACCTTGGTTCCCACCGATACGTCTTGAAAGCGTGCCATGATCTGTTCCTCTTGCGAGGCTAAGTTGGCACCGATTGCGTTGATTTAACGTTTATGATGACAATTTCGCCATTCGCGGGAACGCGCCCTGGAGACAACAAAAGCCTGCACCGGGCGTTCTACCGTTACGCAGTAATCCTAACTGGTATTAGTACGTACCAGGATCGGTTCAACTTTATGATTGTGCCAGCAGTGCCGGCTTTTCGTAGCCTTTGAGATCTTGGTGAACGATAATCTCGGCCTGCGGATAGGCGGCGCGAATCTGAGCTTCGACCTCATCGCTGATCTCATGGGCCCGGCGCAAGCTGAGCTCCGGATCCAATTCGATATGAACCTGAATGAAGCTCTGCATACCCGCAGCCCGGGTGCGCAGATCATGGATGCCATGAATATCGGCATGCGCCAGCAGGATGTCGCGAATGCTGTCGCGGTCTGCTTCCGGCAATTCGTGATCCATGAGCTGATCATAGCTCTGGCGGAACACCTCCCAAGCGGTGTGGGCGATAACACCAGCAATGGCCAACGCCACCAAGGGATCCGCCGCCGACCAGCCGAGCACGGAGGCGCCGACGATGCCGATGATCACGCCCGCATTGACCAAGATGTCACTGATATAATGGGCGCTGTCGGACTGGATGGCGATGGAGCCGGTGCGGCGCACGACATAACGCTGGGCAGCAACCAGCACCAGAGTCAGGGCAATCGACACCGCCATCACGACAAGGCCGATGCCGCCATTGCTGATGGGGTGCGGCACCAGCAAGCGCTGGATGGATTCGAAGGCCAGAAACAGGGCAGAGCCGCCGATGAGCGCGCCTTGCGCCAATCCCGCCAAGGGTTCGGCTTTGCCATGACCAAAACGGTGCTCGCGATCGGCTGGCGTCAGCGCCTGATTCACCGCGAGAAGATTGAGGAAAGAGGCAAAGATATCGAGCGCGGAATCGGCGAGCGAACCCAGCATCGCCATGGAATCGGTCAGAATGAACGCCACCGTCTTTAGCCCGGCGAGCGCTGTCGCCACGATCACCGCAGCCACAGCCACGCGGCGCATCATGCGGCCATTATGCGGATGGTTGTCTGTCATTTACGGAAAGAGCCGTTCGGTACGCCAGGGCGCCTCTTCGCTCTCGCGGCGATAGACCAGACGGTCGTGTAGCCGGAATGGACGGTCGCGCCAGAATTCGATTTCGCGCGGGCTGACCCGAAAGCCCGACCAATGCGGCGGACGCGGCACTTTGCTGAGGGCGTATTTGAGCACGTATTTGGCGATCTCTTTTTCGAACACCCAGCGCCCTTCCATGGGGCGCGACTGTGCCGAGGCCCAAGCCCCAATCTGACTGTCCTTGGCGCGGCTGGCGAAATAGGCGTCCGCCTCTGCCTCGCTGACAAGGCTGACGGGGCCGCGCACACGCACTTGGCGGCGCACCGTCTTCCAATGAAAGTTCAACGCCGCTTCGGGATGGGCCAAAAGCTCGCGCCCTTTGGCGCTCTCAAGATTGGTGTAGAAGACGAAGCCGCGCGGATCGACGCTTTTCAGCAGCACCATGCGGATGTTGGGGCGCCCTTCGCTATCGGCCGTGGCGACCGCCATGGCATTGGCTTCGTTGGGCTCGGTCTTTTCGGCTTCCGCCATCCAAGCCTTGAACATCTCAAAGGGATCGCGCGCTGCCGCAATGCCGCCGTCGTCTACAGGCCCACGACCATCACTATTGCCAATTTCGCTCATAGCCCCGCATAGCATCTTCGTTTTGCATACGGAAGCGCGCCAGTGTTAGCTTCGCCCCATGCAGCACCCGCTTCGCGCCATGATTGGCCTTGTCTTTTGCGCCGGTCTCTTGACCGCTTGCGCCAGCGGCCCCGATGGGGCGGAGATGCAAGCCACTTTCAATGCCGGGCTGACACAATACGACGCTGGCAATTTTTCGGCGGCTTACCAGACTTGGCACGACATCGAGGATGTCGATCTCGCAGCTTTGCGCAACGTCGCGATTATGCTGCGCAAGGGCCAAGGGGTGGAAAAAGACCTCAAGGCGGCCCGGATCAAGATGGAGCGCGCCGCCAATGCCGGTCTCGTCACCGCCCAGGCGGATTTGGGCGATATGCTGGTCAATGACGAGCCACGCGACGTAGCGGCGGCCCTACCCTGGCTTGCCCGCGCCGCTGCGGCAGGTCATCCGCTGGCGGCCTTTCAGCTGGGCAAGCTCTATGAGAGCGGTGACGGGGTGCCGAAGAACCTGATCGTCGCCCGCCAACTTTACCAGGGGGCGGCCGCGGCCGGGGTGGAAGACGCCGCCAAAGCCCTGCAAAATCTACCGCCTGCCCCGCCGCCTAGCCCTGCGGTGCAAAGCAGCCATTAACAACACTTGAAGCCTCCCCATATATAGAGCTGATTTGGAGTCCTGACCCCGACTCACGGGCTGGGCGGAGAGACCATGCGCGACCCTTATGAAGTCCTCGGCGTTGCCAAAAACGCCAGCGAAGCAGAGATCAAGAAGGCGTTCCGGACGCTGGCCAAGAAACACCATCCTGACACCAAGGGTGGCGATCCCGCCGCGATGAAACGCTTTCAGGAACTCAGCGGCGCCTATGACATCATCGGCGACAAGGAAAAGCGCGCCAAATTTGATGCCGGGCAGATCGATGCCCAAGGCAATGCCAAAGGCTTTGACCCTCGTGCCCAAGGCTTTGAAGGCGGTTTTCCCTTCGGTCAGGGTGGTCCAGGCCGTGGCCACGCCGGTCAAGGTCCGGGCGATTTCCACTTCACCTGGGGTAATCGTGGCGGCCAGCAAGGCGGCCAACCGGGCGGTCAGCAAAGCAGCGAGGGCTTCAGCCCTGAGGATATTTTCGCCGATCTACTCGGTGGCTTTGGCGGTCGCGGCAGGCGCCCTCAGCCCCAACCCGGCCAAGATTTCGAAGTCCAAACCACCGTCAGCTTCGAGGAAGCCGCGGGCGGCGGGACCCGCCGCGTGGTGCTGCCCAATGGCGAACAGATCGATGTGAAAATTCCTGCCGGTCTCAAAGACGGCCAGCAAATCCGTCTGCGCGGACGCGGCGGCGCGGGCCGCAATGGCGGCCCCCCGGGTGACGTCCTGATCTTGGTGTCGGTCGCGCCGCACGCCTATTTCACCCGCGATGGCCGCGATCTGAAAGTCGATCTGCCGGTATCGCTGAAAGAAGCCGTGCTGGGCGGCAAGGTTCCGGTCAACACCCTCTCGGGCACCGTGGCGCTGTCGATCCCGCCCGGTTCCAATTCCGGCAAAGTGCTGCGTCTCAAGGGCAAGGGCATTGCTGGCGCTGGCCACGAGCGCACCGGCGATCTCTACGTCCGCCTCGTCGTCACCCTGCCAGAGGCCGACGATGCTGAGTTGCGTGCCTTTGTCGAGCACTGGAAAACCGCTTACGACCCGCGCAACAGCTAACGCTCGTTGCGGCGCCGCGATCTGCGCCGGTCCTGCAGCAGAAGCGTAAAGCCCAGGCTGGCGAACAGCAGCGCGGCGGCGGAGATGCCGATGGCGTTGCGATAAGCGTTGACGACGCGCGTTTCTGCCAGCAATTGCTGCTGCGCCAAACTCTTCATTTCGTTGGCGCGCATGGTCAGCAGATGGTCTTCGATGCTGCGCCGCCCAACTCTTTTGCTGTAAGCAATGATATCGGCAATAACAGCGGCCCGATCGCTGGGCGCGCGCCGGCTTAAATCGTCGAAAAAGACCCGGTGCTCGTTCAGAAGGCGCTTCAGCGTCTTCACGTTGGCCATCTGAGCCGGATCATCCCGGAACACGGAATCGAAGCTGGCGACGCGATCCTGCAGTGCGCTCGTCTCCATCTGCTTCCAGGTGAGATACATGGGATCGCCGCTCAAGACATAGCCGCGCACGGTCATCTCGACTCTGAGGATTTCGGTATCGACGGAGGCCAGCTCCAGCAGCGCTCCGTTCGATTGCTGCACACGAGCATAGCCCTGGCGCAACTCCGAAACATTGGCACCCAGCAGCAGCATCGCCGATACGAACAAGACGAGCGAGACGATCAAGAGCGTGAGCCCCATCTCCCGCAACGTACCAGCGTCCAGAATATCCCAGAGGCGTGATCGCGGCTGTGCCAGCATCGTCATCAGAAACTCCCGCGGTAGAGAACGCGCCACCGCCTGGTAAGGTATGTGGCGAAACTATGCCCTACGGAAGCTTAAGTCTTTCTTTAGCGCTTCTCTGAGGGCGCTTTTCGCGCGCCGCGAACTGAGCGAGTGAAAGGCGATTGCAATTGCGCCGCCCAAACACCGATGCCGCCAAGGACAAAGGCTGCCAGGATGATGCCTGCCGCCAGCAGGAAGGCGCGGGTGATCTGGTCCGCCATCAACCGTTGGCGTTCGCCCAGATCGCGAATTTCTTGCGTGCGCAAAGCGGTCAAGCCGGCGCGGGCTTTTTGCATGGTGGCGCGCGTGGCGGGATCGACGATCGCGCGGGCCACGATTTGGGCCTTGTCCGGACCGTCACCATTCAACTTGGCAAAGGTGGCGATATTGACGGAAACGTCCTGCATCACAGTGCGATAGTCGGCGGCGCGCAGCGGCTCTTCAGTGGAAAGCCGGAGCAATTCTGTCCGCGCGGCCTCGCATTTGGCCAACTCCTGCTTCTGGAAGCGGATAAAGCGCGCATCGCCCGTCAAGGCATAGCCGCGAACGGTCATCTCGTTGCTGAGAATAGCCGCTTCCAGATCGGCGAGCCGCAGCAGCACGCGCTGGGAATGCTCCATCGAGTGCAAGCTGCCGCGCAGCGCCGAGACATTGGCGAACAGCAGCAGCGTGGCCGAACCCAGCAGGACGACGGCACCGAACAGGGTTGGCAAACCCAGTTCGCGCAAATGGTTATGACGTCCGCTTATCGAGTCCTGCGATGCTGCTAAAGCCATGGGAATTTGTTCCACCACCACGGAGCGAGCTTGTCACGCAGAGGGTTAAACTTCCCTTAGGCGTTGATACTTAAGGGCAAATACCAGCATTTGGGGTATCAAACTGTCCCGGACAGCGGGGAAATCTTGCTTCCCGAGGCGTTTCCAGGCAATTGACGCCACTTGATAGAGTCGGAGACAGAAGACATGGCATTTGAAGGCCTAATGAAAGGCAAGCGCGGCCTCATCATGGGCGTCGCCAACCAGCACTCCATTGCTTGGGGCATTGCCCAGGCTTTGCATGAAGCCGGAGCGGAGTTGGCCTTCACCTACCAAGGGGACGTCTTCAAAAAGCGCGTCATCCCGCTGGTGGAGCCGATGAACCCGGCCGCCGTGCTCGATTGCGACGTCAGCGATCCAGCCTCGCTCGATGCGGTGTTCGCCGCCTTGCAGGAAAAATGGGGAAGCCTCGATTTCGTAGTCCATGCCGTCGCCTTTTCCGACAAGGACCAGCTCAAGGGCCGTTATGTCGATACCACGGGCGACAACTTCGCTCTCACCATGAACATCTCCTGCTACTCCTTCACAGCCGTGGCGCAGCGCGCCGAAAAGCTGATGACGGATGGCGGCAGCATGGTGACGCTGTCCTATTACGGCGCCGAGAAAGTCATGCCGCATTACAACGTGATGGGCGTTGCCAAAGCCGCTTTGGAAGCCAGCGTGCGCTATCTCGCCGAAGATCTGGGCAAGAAGGCCATTCGCGTCAATTCGATTTCGGCCGGCCCGATCAAGACCCTGGCCGCTTCCGGCGTTGGCGATTTCCGCTATATTCTGAAGTGGAACGAGAACAATTCCCCGCTGCGCCGCACCGTGACGACGCAGGAAGTCGGCAACTCCGCCCTCTTCCTCTTGTCCGATCTCGGCAAGGCCGTGACAGGCGAAAATCTGCATGTCGATGCGGGCTATCATGTCGTCGGGATGAAAAACCCGGAAGCGCCGGATATGACCGTCGTCAAATCGGG
>JARLIR010000185.1 GCA_031291635.1 Rhizomicrobium sp.
AGCAGCTTGATCCCGGGAAATCGGTCTTCGCCTTCGCCCATGGTTCGCAAGCCATGTACGACGCGGTCGATCGCAATCCCGACATGCTGTGCTGCGCCACCGATTACACCAATCTGCCCCACATCATCATGCAGAATGACAAGGTGTTTTCGATCAATTCGACGACGCAGATGGATCTACAAGGTCAGGCGGCTTCGGAATCCGACGGTCACCGGCAGATTTCCGGCACCGGCGGTCAGGCTCAGTTTGCCCGTGGCGCTTACGCTTCCAAGGGCGGCAAGTCCTTCATCTGCCTGCCTTCGGTGTTCGAGAAAAATGGCGTCCGCAAGAGCCGCATCGTGCTGGATTTGACGCCAGGCAATATCGTCACCACCGCGCGCACCGACATCATGTATGTCGTCACCGAATACGGGCTCACCAATCTGAAGGGCAAGTCGATACCGGAACGGACGCGCGCCATGATCTCGCTGGCCCATCCCGATTTTCGCGAAGCGCTGGAGCGACAAGCCTACGACAGCAAGCTCCTGCCGCGCCGCGTGTTCCAGCCACAAACATCGCGCAAAGCTTCCTGAACTGCGAAGCCTTGCCCATTGCCTGTTAGGAGGATTCCTATGCCCCTGCGCCCTACCCTCGCGCCGGCGAAGAAGATCAGCGCCGCGCAAGCGGCATCCCTGGTGAATTCGGGTTTCTGGATCGACTACGGCGGCACACTGAGCCAGCCGGATGTGTTCGATAGGGCGCTTGCCGCCCGCGTTAACGAGCTTTCCAATGTGAGCTTCCGATCCAGCCTGGCCGCCAAGCCGCGCGCGGTGCTGGAAGCCGATCCCGAAGGCCAGCACTTCCACTGGTTTGCTTGGCACTTCAGCGCCTATGAACGAAAAAAAGCTGACGCTGGCATTTGCTACCACCTGCCGCCCAATCTAGGCGAAATAAACGACTATTATCGCCGCTACTTCGATCCCATCGACGTTGTTGTCTTAAAGGTGCGGCCGGCCGACGCGAGCGGATTCTTCAATTTCGGCCCGACAAATGGGTGGCTGAGAACTCTCGTCGAACGCGCAAGGATTATGATTGTCGAGACATCAACGGCCGTCCCTTATGTCCATGGCAGGGAAAATGGCGTTCACATCAGCGAAGTCGACTATATCATCGAGGGCGACAACGAGCCTCTGCCTGAGCTCAAGAGCCCGCCGATCAGCGATGTCGATCGCGCTATCGCCGGTCTGATTGCGGGTGAAGTGGAAGACGGTGCCTGTCTGCAAATCGGTATCGGCGGTATGCCCAATGCCGTCTGTTCCCTGCTTCGGGATTCGGGGGCGAAAGACCTCGGCGTTCATACCGAAATGCTGACAGACGGTTTGATCGAGCTCTACCGGGCAGGCGTTGTCACCGGTGCGCGCAAACAACTCGATCCTGGGAAAGTCGTTTTTACCTTCGCCTGGGGCACCCAACCGCTTTACGACACGCTGGACGGCAATCCGGACATGCTGTGTTGCGGGACCGAGTACACCAACCTGCCCCACTTCATTATGCAAAATGACAAAGTGTTTTCGATCAACAACACGACTCAGATTGATCTTCAAGGACAGGCGGCTTCGGAATCCGACGGTCATCGCCAGATTTCCGGAACAGGAGGCCAACTCCAATATGCCCGCGGCGCCTATGCTTCCAAGGGCGGCAAATCCTTCATGTGCCTGTCCTCGCTATTCCAGAAAAATGGGGTCCGCAGGAGCCGAATCGTGCTCAATCTGACGCCCGGCAACATCGTCACCACACCGCGAACCGACATAATGTATGTGGCGACGGAATATGGCGTCGTCAATCTCAAAGGCAAATCGATACCGGAGCGCGCGCGCGCCATGATTGCACTTGCCCATCCCGACTTTCGCGAGGCGCTGGAGCGTGACGCCTTCGAGAACCGGCTTATCCCGCGCAACCACTATCTCGCCCGGACGCCTGGGTAATAGGCGCTTTTCAAATTGCAACGAAATCTCGTCGGCACGCCTCGGAGCTGTTCCGGGGCGTTTGCCTTTTTGTTGGTAGCGGTGCGCTCAGTGGCATTACGAAACCGGCGCGCCTAAGGTGCCAAAAGGCCGCTACTTTCCCGGAAAGATTGACAATATCGCTTTGCCTGCTTACGACGCAACAAAGACAATTGTGACATCACACGCCCAGGGTTGAGGAATTTCATTTGGTTACGCTCGCCTGATGCCACCGAAAGTTCGTGCCATGTCAGAAAGTTCCACTGCGAAGAGGCCCCGTCGCAGCAAAGCGGAGCAGCGCGCGGAGAGCCTTGAGCAAATTCTCGATGCCGCGGAATATTTGTTTTCCAAGAATGGCTTCTATGGCGTCACCCTGCGCGACGTGGCCGAGCGTGTGGGAATTCACACAACCCTTTTGCATTATTATTTCGAAGACAAGCGCAACCTGTTCAAGGCCGTCTTCGAGCGCCGGGCCGCAACCACCCGTGACCGCCGCATGGCCGCCCTCGAGAAATACGAGGCTCAAGTCGGCGATAAGCCCACGGTCGAAGGCGCGCTGCATGCCTTCCTAGACACCGATCTCGACCTTTATCGCGAGGGCGGCGAGCCTTGGATGAATTATGCCGCCTTTGTCGCCCGCGTCAGCCACACGCCCGAGGGCGTGGAGATGATGAAGATCCTGTTTGATCCTGTGGTCCTGAAACTCCTCCGTATTTTGCGGCGCGCCCTGCCCAATTACAGCGACGAGGACATCTTCTGGGGCTACCATTTCGTGACGGGGGGCCTGATGAACACGCTGGCCCGGACGGGGCGCATTGATCATCTCTCGGGCGGGTTGTGCCATTCCGACGATTTCGCGGCGGTCAAGAAGCGGATGGCCAAATTCATGGCGGCCGGGTTCCTCGCCCTGAAGAAATAGCCGCCCGCGTATTAAGGCGGCGGCGCCCAAAGCCCGACATTCCAGTTCCAGGGCAAATCCCTCTCCCGGCGGCGTTGGACCTCGGTCTCATGGAAAGCATACATCCCCGGTAACAGGTGCTGGTCGGGGGTGGGAGCAGCTGTGAACGCCATATAGGCTTCCGCTTGCCCGAATTCCGGCCAAGGCGGCTGAGCGGTGGCCCCAGGTCGACCATCACGCGCAAAGCTCGTCCAATAGCCGGTCATCGCCTCGGACAATCGCTGCTCAGTCTGCGTAGGCGGAATTTTCGGCCAGACGGTGGACGTGCGGTCCCAAGTCCCGAACACGAAGGGTACCTCGCTGGCATGAAAGGCATGCAGACCGGCGTCGTCGGCGCTGGGATAGCCGTGATCAAAGAAATAGAGGAAGGCGGGCCGGCCAAGTGCCGTCTGCTTGCGCACCAGGTGTTCGGCGGACCAGCCGTAGAGTGCATCGCGCGGTGCCGCCAAGACGCTCTCGCTCCTGTCGTCGCTTGGATAAAGCCGCAGGAAGGCGTCGGCCCTATCGCTGTAGCGCTCGCGTATGGTCGTTTCATATGCCTCTGCGGTTGCGGGAATGGGGGGGGCGAGAAAGCGTAGCGAGCGGATTTCCCCGCTGTTGAATCCGGCCAGCAGCGGAACCGGCGCTTGTTCGCCGCGGTCGAAAACATCAACCAGCTGGCGCGGCAACAGTTTGCCGTCAATCGTTCCCCAAGGCACGTAGCCAGCAGCGGGCGCAGCCCGCATCAACTGGTGTGGATCCATCGCCCGCAAGGCGTCGAGATCGGGCGCACCCAGCGCGGCGGCAAGTGCCAATCCGGATTGCTCGGCTGACGGCACGCCAAAACAGTGCTCCTTCAAGGCGGGTGTCGAGACCATGTAAGCGCTCTGGGCAATCGCTTTGGCAAATAGCCCGCGCGCTGTAGGGGACGTCATGAGGTACATCACGCTCAGGGCGCCAGCGGATTCGCCAGCGATGGTGACCTTGGCCGGATCACCGCCAAAGGAAGCGATATTATGCTGAACCCAGCGTAGTGCTTCGATCTGGTCGAGCAAGCCGTAATTGCCGCTGATGCCCAGCGGGGATTCCGCGCTCAATTCCGGATGGGCGAGCCAGCCAAGAACCCCGAGACGGTAATTCAGCGAAACGACAATGATGCCGTGAGCCGCCAACTTGGCACCATCAAAAATCGGCTCCAAGCTTGCACCGGTCGTCAGCGCGCCGCCGTGTATCCAGACAAATACTGCGCAGTCCCGAGCGTCATACGGCGTCCAGATATTCAGCGTCAGACAATCCTCGCTCATCGGCGGCGGACCATCGGCATAGAGGCTGTAAATGCTGCCAGGGCGTGACGGCGCCTGCACTGCCGCGGGCCCGAAGCTGGCGGCGTCCCGCACACCCGGCCAAGGCGGCAGCGGTGTGGGTGGACGCCAGCGTGCGGCGCCTACGGGCGGCAGAGCATAGGGAATGCCCTTGAAGATGCGGATGCCACTCTCAGCCCGCCCCGCCACCGTGCCGGCAGGTGCATCGACGGTGGGATGGGGCGTGGTCATCACAGCCTATTCGTCCGGTTGGTGATTAGGGACAGCCGTTGCTTTGCATATCAAGGTCCGACGCCCACATGCCGACATTCCAGTTCCAAGGCTGGTTGGCTGCCCGGCGCCGGCAAACGACCGCCTCATTGAATTCAAACATTCCGGGCAACAGATGAACCGACGGCACGGGAACATCCTTAAATGCCATATAAGCGGTGTTTGGTGCGTAGGCCGCCCACTCCGCTTCACCCGCCGCTTGTGGCTTGCCATTACGGGCAAAGCTGCTCCAATACTCCATCAGCGCATCGGACATGCGTTGCTCCTGCGCTGTCGCCGGAATCTTCGGCCATTGTGGTCCGGTGTGATCCATCGTGCCGAAGACGTAGGGCAATTCGCTGGCATGGAAGGCATGCAGACCGGCATCGTCGGCAGCCGGATAACCGTGATCGAAATAATAAAGGTAGGACGGGATGCCCCGCATCGCTTGCTTGCGCGCTAACCGTTCCGCCGTCCAACCGTAAAGAGAGTCGCGCGTCGCGGCCCAGATGCTCTCCTGCATAGCGGTTGAGGGATAGAGGCGCAGAAAGCCGTTGGCATATTCGTGATAGCGATAGCGGATGATGTTCTCATATTCGACCGGCGTCGCTGGCGCATGCGCCGCCAGCATCCGCAACGAGCGGATTTCGCCACTGTTGAATCCGGCCAATAGCGGTACCGGTGCTTGTTCGCCCCGGTCGAACACATCGACGAGTTGGCGCGGCAACAGATGTCCGTCGATGGCTCCAAAAGGCGCGAATTTGGCCGCGGAAGCAGTGTTTGCCAGTGTGCGAGCATCTATCGCCCGCAAGGCCGCGATGGTTGGCGCGTGTAGCGCCGTCCCCAGCGCCACGCCCGCATCTTCCGCAGACGGAACACCATATTTGGCGGCCTTAAGCTCGGGCGTCGAGATCATGTAAGCGCTCTCGGCTATGGCTTTGGCGAACAATCCGCGCGCCACCGGCGAAGCCATCAGATACATGACGTTGAGCCCGCCAGATGATTCCCCGGCGATGGTAACGTTGGCGGGATTGCCGCCGAAGGCCGCGATATTGTGTTGGACCCAGCGCAGCGCCTCGATCTGATCGAGCATGCCGTAATTACCGGAAATACCCTGCGGCGATTCCTTACTCAGTTCAGGATGGGCGAGCCAGCCCAGCACACCAAGGCGGAAATTGATCGACACCACCACCAGACCGTGCGCCGCCAGCTTGGCGCCGTCATAAAGCGGCTCGCGACTCGAACCCGTGGTCAGGGCGCCGCCATGGATCCAAACAAACACCGGTGCGCCGCTGGCATTTGCGGGCGCCCAGACGTTCAGCGTCAGGCAATCTTCGCTCATCGGTAGCGGCTCGCCGGAATAGATATTGGCGAGTTTGGCTTCCGGCTGCAAACACGCCGGACCATATTCGGTGGCTTGTTTGACGCCACTCCAATGCGGCAGTGGGCTTGGCGGTTTCCACCGCGCTTCTCCTACCGGGGGCTGCGCATAAGGGATGCCTTTGAAGACGTGCAGCGTGCCTTGGCTTAAGCCTCCGACCGTCCCGGACGGTGCTTCAACGGTCACGCTCGTCGGCTCAGCGCCGAAGGAAGGCGTCAAGGCGAGAAAGGCAGCGGCCGCTGCGCCGAAGATCAGACGATGCAAAATCATGTGACGGCTCCTTCAGCGTTGCGGCTCTCGCGCCTAAGGACGCGGGCCAAGGCAAGGAAGAGAACAATGGCCAGAACGTAAATTGGCACCAAGGTGTAGAAGGCAAATTGCAGCGGATGAGCGAAATGGCTGGCGCGGAAGAAATCGCTGGCTTGGCCGACATAAGTAGGACCAAGACCGAGACCAATCAAATTCATCACCAGCAACAACAGTGCCCCGGACATGACGCGTTGATCCGGTCGCACTTCCTGCTGCACCAATGTCACCGTCGAGGAGAGATAGAAATAATTGAAGAACATCGGCCCGATCAGGAAGAGCATCGCCAGCTGCCAGGACGGCGCCCAGGAAAACGCGATGTAGAAGGGAATGGCGAGCGTCAGCGAGATCGCGGGAATCAAGGCGAAGGCCTGTTTCGAACGCCGCGTGAAGTGATCGATGACGCGCCCGGAGACGAACATGCTGGCGCCCATGCCGATGGCGACGATCAATGAATAGTAGAGCGAGACTTCGCTCAGCGACATGCCTTTCTCGCGCTGCAGAATGATCGGCACGAAATTGCCCATGCCATAGGTAATGAACTGCGTGGCGCCGCCGCCAAGTGCAGCCAGAATCAACGATGGCCGCGAAAAGAACATCGCCAAGGTACCCCAGAAGCTGGTTTTGGGCGCGGCCTTTTCGTCGGGGGTGGCATCCAGGCCACCGCGGCGCGGTTCCTTCACCAAGATGAGAACGCCGATGACCGCGAAGATGCCGACGGCTCCCAAGGAAATAAAGGCAGTGCGCCAACCGAAGGCCGCGGCGATCGACGCGGCGGAGGCTACACCCAGCGCCATGCCGATCGGCGGGCCGAGGTTGAAAAGTCCAAGCGCCGTGCCCCGACGGCCCGGCGGAAAATAATCGGTGATGATGGCGTAGGACGGCGGCACACCACCCGCTTCACCGAACCCGACCACCAGAAAAGCGGCGACAAACAGCGGATAGGTCGACACCAGCCCGCAGGCCATCGTCGCCAAACTCCAAATGCCGCAGGCGATGGCTAGCACACCGACACGGCTCGTCTTATCGGCGAGAAAGCCGACAGGAATGGAGATGCAGCAATAGAAGAGTGCGAAATAGAGACCGATAATCAAGCCGAATTGGCCATCTGTGATGTGCAGACTTTCCTCGATCTGCTTGCCCAAGATCGAAGGCAATTGGCGGCAAAGGAAGTTGAGGACGTAGACGGAGCACAACATGCCCAGAGCAACCCAGGCCCGCCTTCCAGGGGCGACGGTTTTCGCTGCTGAGCTGGTCTGCTTTGGAAGCGTTGAAATGGTCATCGCTCAACAGCCACTGCTGCTAAGACGAAGTTCTACTGGAACAATCTTTGGTTGATTTTGCGGGGACACTTGCCTCGTGGCAGCTTTCAACACAACGTCCTCCCATATTTTTTTGAAATCGATCGTGGTGCCGATTTTCCCCCTCACCATGCCGCTGGCACGCGCCTCTGTCAATGTTCACTATCGCGATGGTGAATATTGTGTAGGATCTCCTCGCCCGCCCCTAGCCGTTGCCGGTGAACGGCGCCAAGACACAGCGCAATGAGACGAAAAACATGAATTTGGCTGGAAAAAAGGGCCTTGTGGTCGGCATCGCCAACCAGAACAGCGTCGCCTATGGCTGCGCCAAAGCCTTTCAGCGTGACGGCGCCGAGCTTGCCGTCACCTATTTGAATGCCAAGGCCGAGCCTTATGTCCGCCCGCTTGGCGAAGAGCTAAAGGCTGCGATTATCGCGCCACTCGATGTGCGCGTGCCCGGCCAGCTGGAAGCCGTGTTCGATCGCGTCAGAAACGAATGGGGTCGGCTGGATTTCGTGCTGCACTCTATTGCCTTTGCACCACGCGACGATCTGCATGGCCGCTTGGTCGACAGCTCCGCAGAGGGCTTCGCGATGGCGATGGACGTCTCGTGCCATTCCTTCGTGCGCATGGCCAAGCTGGCCGAGCCGCTGATGGATGATGGCGGCTGTCTCCTCACCATGTCGTATTACGGCGCCATCAAGGTGTCAGAGAATTACGGACTG
>JARLIR010000023.1 GCA_031291635.1 Rhizomicrobium sp.
CGCCATGACTTTGTACCCTTCGGACGAAGGCACGCTTGGCGCCGAAGTGCTCAACGTCAACGCTACGCAGATGATCATCCTGCGTTTCGATCTGTCGAAGTTTAAGGGCAAGACGCCGGACGGCTGGGGCATTCTCGAACTGACCTCGCAAGCGGTGGCGTGGTCGCCGAACAATCAGGAAGAATTCGGTTATCTGCGCACCGTCGAAATCAAAGCGGGCGATCCCAATTGGACGCGCGATTCGGTGACCTATGACAGCTTCTTCCAGGGCAAGCCGGAACTGGACGTGCTGAACGGGCAATTGATCTTCGACACCTTGCCCGCGCTGCAACGCGCCCAGGCGACGCTGATCTCGATCAACCCGGCGGTGCTGGCGCGGCTGATGTCCGGCGAGACCAAGGGCCTAGCGATCTATCCGCAAGGCAGCCTGAATGCCTCCTTCTCGTCGAGCCAAGCGCCGGGGCCAAACTTCCGTCCGACGCTGCACTTCAACGTGAAGGCTGGGCAGTAACATTGCGCGCGCGTGCGTTTGCCCTTGCGGCCGACGCACGCCGTGCCAATGCCGAACTTACGACACCACCAAGCAAAGCCGGAGGGCTCCATGCCGGATCTATCACAATTTCTCACCGCGCAGACGCTGGCGGTGGTGGCCACGCTTGGCGCCTTGCTGACGGCGCTGGTCAATTACCATCAAGGGCGGATCGCGGCGCGCGCCCACAAAGCGCAAATCTATCTCGAATTCAGTGCCCGTTATAACGCGCCCGAAATCGCTGTGGCTTTGCAAGCGCTGGTGGATTGGCGGCGACAACACGGTGATGCCTTCGCCGAGATTTTCCGCGTGCAATTTCAGGCCCAGGATCCCGCTGCGGTGCAGATCAATTTTCACCGCCGCACTGTCAACGCCTATTTCATCGACGTCGCCACGGCCTATCGCGCGGGCGTGGTGAGCCGGGCTTTTGCCAAGCTGGCGATTGATCATCCCGGCGCTTCGGTGTGGCGCTACATCGCCGACCCCATGTCGATCGCGCTTTACGAAAACAGCGAATCCGATTGGCTGCCGCTGTTGCTGAAGATCGACCGCCATTTTGGCGCCCGCGGTCTGTTTTAAAAACGCCGGGCGCGCTAGCCTGCCGCCACGAAACGGGAGTGGGCATCATGGCAGGTAGCAGCGCGGTCGACCGCATTACCCACACCGCCTTCTTGCGGGTGATCCCGTATATTTTCCTTTGCTACCTTTTCAATTACCTCGACCGCGTCAATGTCGGTTTTGCCAAGCTGCAGATGC
>JARLIR010000186.1 GCA_031291635.1 Rhizomicrobium sp.
AAGCGACGAGCGAACAAACTTCGCCAACTACAAACAATCCGGGCACCCCGGATTATGCCGAACCATCCACTTCTATTTTGCAGTGGTCGTGCGCGTGCCGGAAGCCAACGCGGCATAACCCGGCTGTCGGCATAATGGGTCAGCTCATGCAACAAGGTGGCGTAGTAACTTCCGGAATCCTGAAAGCACTCGATGCGTGGTACCTGTACATAGTCGTTATGGACTGAGTAGTAAGCACGGTCGCCGCCCGTTCGGATCACAGCACCCGTGTTCGCGGCAAATTCTTCTGCCGCTGCGATCCGCTCCGGCGCGGCTCCGGCCGGTTGCGCGGTCGCGTAGAAATGCGCGGGCAATCCTTCGATCTGCTCGCAATTGAAAACTGTGTAACCCTTCATGAACGGGATTGCGGTTTCAACATCCTCGCCCTTGTCGTTGGTCTCGGTACGGTTGATCTTATCGGCATAGACGACCAGCGAGCCATGCTCGCCCTTGCGGACTTGCGCCTTAAGTTCGGCGGCTTGCTTGTAGGTCATCCAGATAGGGCACGAATAGCCTTTGTCCTCGGCGTCCATCCAAAGAGAAAGGACATTGATTCCCTTGTAGGGCTGCCCATTGGCGCGAAGTGGGCGAGTGATCCGCGCCGCCGCGTGCTCGGCGTTCCATGGCTTCAGCCAAGGCCGTGCCCCTCGTTCGAGGTCGGCAACAATCTTGGCTGTCACGCGCGAATATACATCTAACTTCTGAGTGTTCTCCTTCATGGCCTTGCCTTTTATGCTGAGGTTCTTGCGCAGCGCTGCGCTGAACCTCTGCCCGTCGGCGAGACCGGGGGTAGCAAGTGCAAGGGCGATGGACGCGAGGGGGATCACCCGTTCTGCACAAGCGCCTTCGCGCGGAAGAGCGGGGATACGCGGCCTGAGGTGCGCAATGGTGCACACACCCTTGCGCGCGCGAGGGGTAGAGACCCTTAGCCCCAATAAAAGGAGAAAACCGCGAGGGATCGCTACCGTAAGGCCGAAACCGCAAGGCGGGTTCGGTGCGCTTCGCGCATAGAGCCCGGCCCGCAGGGCGCGCCAGCTAATTCAACGAGAAATTTCCTCGCTTCTCCTTCCTAAAGTTCTCGACGCCATAGCTGCCTTTGATCCGGCCAGCGAACGCCTTGCGTCGGCTCGATGGCCGCAAGTGCAAGCACTCCTCCTCTTCGTTTCGGTCGCAAGCGATGCAGCCCGCCTCCTTCGGCGCGGGTGTCTTGGCCGGAAGGCCGCGATGTGCGCGGTCGAAAACGAAGGAGAAATGAAATGCGAGTCTATTCCTTGAATGAATTATTCCGTCTAACGCGCAACCAGCTTTTCGATCTTCATGCCGAGATTGTCGCCGAATTGTCCAAGCTGCCCGAACCATCTGCGGATCGACACCTTGCGTTCGCCAATCTGCGCCTGATCCGGCAGGTGCTGGCAAAACTTGCCATCATTCCGCATTAGGCGGCCCCTTTAGCATCAACGGAAATATTTGTAGACAAAGACGGTCCCCCATCCTTTAGTTGTTCAAGTCAATACCGTACGGACCCAAGAAACATACCCATCGAGCGCCACCATGCTCAACACGTTATCGAGCTATTTGTCGAATGCTACTCTTGCCGCGTGGTTGCAGGCATTCGCCGCCATTGTCGCATTAGTAATAAGCGCTTGGGCGGTAGTAAGCACCGGAGCGGAAGAGCGACGGCGGGACCGGTTGAGAGCACGCTCAATCGCAGTTGCAATCTATCCAGAACTACTGAAGCTCGATGTCGTCATCGATCAAATGACCAGGCACGTCGAGCGATTGAAAACTATGGATCGTGTAGTTGGGCAGAACGTGGCGTCCGCGGTCTATGGCGCGCAACTTACTATACCGACTATGATCGAGAGAAATATCGACAATGTTTATCTTCTCGGAGAACCAGCGGGCCCGGCAATCCTTCAATTGGTGAATATGATTTCGCAATATAACGACATAGTCGTCGCCATTTCTCAAAGAATGGTTGCGCTTGATGCAAACCAGTGGAGAGATGCGGTTGATGAAGTTCTTCCACATCTCGCGTTTTTGTCTAGAGTAACGAAGAAAGCGACGGAGGACGTTCAACCACTGCACGACTCTGTCAAAGGATAAAATGTGAATTTGGTACAATGACTGCTCGTTGGAATGTGGGGGCGCTGCGGTGGCCAAGAGTGAACGGCATTGAGATATGGGTTCACAGCAACGTCTTTTCACCCGCCGCCGCTGTGAAGTTTGGGTGATGCAATCATGGTCGAAGCAGAAAAATACGTCCCAAATATCGAGTTTCCGAGTTTGCCTGCACGTTTGCCCACCTCTGAGGCAATCAAATCCTGTAAGCAGAATGAGACGAACTACGAACCTGAGCTGTGGGGCTTGGAGTATGCCGTCTACAGATATCTCGAGCGCGTGCCGGAAGAAGCGCTCAGAGCGCGATACGCCTCAATAGTCCGGAACATACGATCCTACACAAATCCGGAGCGAGATCGAATTCCCATCCGGAGTTATCAAAGCTCGTGGTACTGGCACCGCAAAGAGTATCAAACAAGGCTGGAATTTGCGTATCGAAAGCTTCCTCCGCCAAAACGGCCATTGGCATCGGAAGCATTTCGTTCCCCATCAGCCTTCAACCCGCGTGATGTACCCAATGGCGTTGATGTGCTTTTTAGGTACGGGAAAAGAGAGCACATGGAGTCGCTCGCACTGCGTGGACAGCTTCGTGCGGCGCCAGCAAGCAGCTATGAAGCCATGGAACATAATGAAGCTCGGCGGGATGAGGAACGACGAAAGCGCTCTTTCATGCCGGGGAAGCACACCAAGATCACGACGGCGGATGGCAAACCCATAGAGATACTCGGGGATGTCACCCGTACTATAACCGGATCGCAATACCATCTGATTTGCTTTTCCCGCGAGTGGGATGAAAAGTTATTTGACGATTTCGAAGCCGATGCCTGCGCGGTCATATTCAACCCGAAGGAATTCATACGACGCCTCGGCCGAGCGAGCGCAGACACATTTCCCGGTTGGTATTTTCATCATGATCCGGTGTCGTACTTTGATCCCTATGAAATGGGAAGAGATGAGTATTTTGATGCGAGCATGAGCAAAGATTTCAGCTTCGCATACCAGAACGAATACCGCGTAATATGGTCCCGACGAAGCGCAAGACCTGTCGAGGGATTTCAGCTTGCGGAGATAGGCAATGCGCAAGATATTGTGAAACTATTTGACCGAAATGGCCTGCCCATCACGTAGTGTCATATACATTGGTCGGATTTACGTCCGGTTCGAGCTGAACAATACACTCAAGTGCGAAGATCGAATTTCGATGCGTACAAACTGCTGCGGGCGGCCGGACTTGAACCAGCACGCTTCGTTCTGGCTACTCCAATTCGCCACGGCGCTTCGACACGACACTCAAACAAATAGCGCTATTCGCATTGGCTATTTCAAACGACAGCTTTTCATATACGTTGACTACCGTATGGGCTCGCAGAAAGCCCTCCTTATCCGCCTTTTCGTGCAGCCAAGCCGGATTGTCGGTTAGCAGTTTTTCTCGGCGAACATTGTCCGCATTCAAATCCGCTACTTTAATATATACGAAATCGAGGATGTCGCCATCTTCGCCATTCTCGTCCGCGGGCGAGAATTGATTCCAGCGAATGTATTTCTGCATTTCGGCAATAATAACTTTGTTCCGCAGCTCTGCTGCCTGCGCAAAAATACTAAACACCGGGACATCGGCTCCACCAAGCCGAAGAACGCCAGAGTAACCATCGAGACCGGTCAATATCGTTCGAGGGCATTCTGCGCTGTATTTTGGAACAAACAACTTATTCTGGCCGATTTCTGAGAATTCGAACGTGTGGGTCAGAGAATGTAGGATGATCGGCTTTTCAAAATGAGACGCCTTAAAGTGTTTCTCGATAGTTGAAACGATACCGCCCTTTACCGTTGCGTTGAGACCAGCGCCCTTAACAATATCGCCCAAGAACCGCTGTTGCTCAGTTTGCGCCATGCCTCGTCCATAGGCTTCGCCCCAACCCGAAAAAGAAACGTGCCAGTCGTCGATGAAGGCCCCCTTGTCATCAAGCTGATTGTAGCCCCAAGAAGGAACGTCTTTGCCAGGTCTTTCTGATGTTCTATCGCAGTAAATTCCGAGACGTGAGGCCAGCGCTCTTACATTACTTTCCTTTTGGACAGCGCTGACGACATTCTCCTTGAATGCAGCTACCTTTTGAGGCGAAAGTGGGGATTCGATTAGACGTTTTTCGCGTTCGGCCTCTTGGGCTTTTTTGGATTCAGCGAGCAGCCCCAACAGCTGGTCAGCTTGAGCCAATGCTGCGGTACTCAACACTTTGGAATACTTATCCCATTGTGCTTGGACATCCTTCACCATCGCTGGAACACCGGTTCCGTTGTTCTCGTCAAACAGCCAAACAAGGTCTTCGTCATGGGGAAGCGCTGGGAGAGCAACTTGTTCCCCGAGGTCAGCGAGAATTTGAAGGGACCTGACGACAAACAACCGATTGGGACGACTGGTCGAATCGACGTTATGAACCCGACCGTCTGGGTTGAAATCCCACCAATGCCATCCCCAATCGTCATCCGCGTCTCTGTCGCTAACACTCTTGAATGTGTGGGTTAGTTCGGCAAGGCCCTGTGGCAAATGTCTGGTGAGAAATTCATAAATGTCCCGACTGGCGGGATCATCGTCCTGTAGTAGTTGTTCAAGAAACTTCGCCGTGAGCATAAAAGCAATCTGCCGCTTCGCGGCATTGAACGAATCTGCGACAGCCTGCAGCGTGCGTGCGGTCGCAAGTCGGCCCTGGAGAACCGCGCGTTCTTCATCCGAGTCTACCCCCTCCATTTGGAGAGCGAGGATCGCAGCATTATCTGCCGCGGGCCGTTCAAGAAAGCGCTCAAAGGAACCATTGAATGCATCGAACGTGAAGCGCACCGATTCAAGATCGCGGCGTGTTCCGGCCGCGTGAATCAGGTCCTGATAAACTCTAAACCCTTGCATCGCGTAATCACGAATATCGTCTGCCGTTTTCTTAGTCATCGTCATCGTCCGTCGGAAGCGACATTTGCAGGTAGTTGTCGAACAGCTCCTTCATATATTCCCAAGATTTTCTGACCAGATATGTACCAACTTCTGGTGATGTCGCCTTGTCCTTTCCAAGCGCGTAAAGGTAGGTCGCAAAGTTTGTGAACTCTTGAAACAATAGCTGATCGCCAGCTTGAAAAGCTCTAATGGCAATTAGAATGGGCAAGACAGCGATGAGGCGTACCGAGTCCACACTCGTTTGCTGTGCAGCTACCGCTAGTAAATCTCTTACATCCGTGACAATCCAGCGTATCTCATTCCAACGTTCTGACGGAAAGCTGCGTCTTTCTTCCTTTGCTTGCTTGGCTGTATACCCGCCGCCAAGATTGTTAAGAGTAATAAGAAACTGTTCAGCGACGAGTAGATACGTGGCGCGCAGTTCCTCGATCTCGCCGAGGGACGATGCTTTGATCGCCGCGATTAAAAGGTCCTTTGTCGATTGCATCTCTCTGCGGAAGGCAGCCGAAGATGGTTCCGATAAGTTGAACTTGAAGATTATTCGCACTCTGCTTTGAACTTCTTCGAGGACACCTGGACGCTTTACGAGGTCCTTGTGTACTGCAAGCAAGGCGCGGTCATTTGAAAATATGGTGTCTTCTGTGACCTCTTCACGATAACGCCGGAGGAGATATGCCCTGGGTCGTTCCGGCTGCTTGCGTGCTTGCGGAGCGGTCTGAGACGGCCCCGCTATTGTGTCAGATTGTTCAGCTCCTTGAACAATGTCGCTTTGGCCGCGCTCGTCCCGGGCCTGCAAGAAACGGCCTAACGCCTTCAAGCGTTCAACATTTATATCAGCAAGAATCCCTGCGCTCGGTGCATCGATAATTACGTAATTCTTTGCGCCGTCGGGGATAAATGACTTCGAAAGCGTCGCGCGAATGCCGCTGTCGGAATCCATGCCAAACTCGTCGAAAAGGAGTTTGTTCCCTACACGTTGGCGAGCGGAATCTATAACTATGTTTTGGACCCGTCCTCTTAGGAATGCACGTTGTTCAAGCAGACCAGCTTCTGGATCGATAAGATTTTGCAAAACCCGCGCAAAGCCGTAGACAGTAGCAAGCGCAACAAGGATGACGAGCGCCGCCGAAAGCACAGTTGCTGGGGGGTAGAGAAAGCCAAACGGCAAGATCGTGATAAGCACCGCCAGTGGCCAGAGATTGGATATTTTCAGTAAAACGCGCTTTTCATCGGCGCTTCGGCTGGTTCGTACCGATTCCGCCACAAAGACGATGAGAGCAATAACAACGACAATAAGGCCTTCGAACAGGTGGGAGAAACCTTGCTCGCTGACCGCGTCGAATGTCGAGGCAAGTTCTTCGGGCCATTGAAGGACATGATAGACCAGCGCGAAGTGTGCTGGCCAATGCGGAAGGAAAAGAACTCCGCCGAGCAGGAGGAGAGCAATGGCAACTGTTGCGACCGACGGCATATAAAAAGCACCGATATGCGACCACAGATCGTAGCGCGCATATTGGTATGTCGCGCGGATCGACCCGAAAATGCCGTGTTGCAAAGTTCTAAAAGCCGATCTTGGTCTCAATGACTTGAGCAGTTCACTAAGATTGGATGCCCGTCTTTTTCGCTCCATGCCGCGAATGGACTTGTCGATTTGGTATGAGAGCCAACCTGTATGCCAACGTCGATAAGGCCGTATACTCAGCGCAGCAATTCCAACGAGCGCCACTGCTATCAAAGTATTCGGAAAATAATGCCAGTGAATGCACGCACCTATCCCGTTCTTTAGCGCGCTGGTTATCGCGGTTAGAATATTGGAGATTGCGCTATCGAGTGTTGCGGGCACTATCATAAGCCTCGCCAGAAAGACAAACATGGTGCGGGCGGCCGGACTTGAACCGGCACGAGCTTTCGCCCTACGGATTTTCATACCACTTCGACTTTCGCCGCCGTCCATCATTGGACGTTTGTGGTCTGGACTATCCCTTCACCTTGGCGTCGCCGCTTTAGGTGCTGCCCGTCTAGTCTCTACACCTTCCCCTCTCGGGGCTTGGTTCGGGATTGCCAGTTAAGGATTCCCCGAGTTTGAGCAGTTCTACATCGGCGATTTCCCGCCGTGCACTCAATTGCTTAAGTCCGTTGCGTCTACCATTTCGCCACGCCCGCGCACGGCACATCCTATAGCGCTACAATAGGAATTCGCCAATAGTCGTTGTAATGATGTGTTATTCGCTGCCGTTTTTACGGCTCCCCTTACTCCCCTGATTCGTTTTGGCCGTGGATTTGGCTCCGCTCCGGGGCCGTTTCACATTGATCGCCGCCGCGTCGAGCCGGTCTTTTATGTGAGAGGCATAGTACTTCTCGATCATCTCGACACTGGTCCGGCAGTTCTTGGCTATCTGATAGATGTCGGCCCCTTCCATCAGACGCATGCTTATATAGGTATGGCGAAGACTATACGCCGTACGCGGGTTTCCTTCGCGGTCGTGTTTCAGATCAAGCTCATTCAAAATATCCTTGAACAGCTCGCGATGTGTGTTCGGAAACACGAGGTCCGTAGGTTCAGGTTTCACAAGATGCGCCTTCGGCTTAGCGTTCGCAGGGGCGGCGCCCTTCGGCGCACCCCCTTCAGCCTTAAGGGGCATTGGACGCAGGCGGTCGTTCAACCGCCTAAAGGGCTGTACTGCTCCCGGCATGCTCTTGCAGTACCCAACGCCTCTTTTCCCTCGGACCTTAATCGTGAGGATCGTCTCGCCAGTGGCTCTATCCTTCTCGATCTCGACATCCCGAAATTCAATACGGAGCACCTCATCCGGGCGCAGTCCTGTGTTGACCATGAAGAGCACGAAGTCGTGGAGTTGCTCGCACGCCCATTTCCACTGTTTCTTCGGAGGATGGGCCGCTCGCTCTCGTGTTGCTTGGTAGAGTTTCTTGTACTCCTCGGGCGAGAACCATGCCCGATGCGCGATTTTCGTCGATGCCTGATAGGGAGGCGAAAGGTTGGGAAGCTGATCGAGCCACCCGTGCCGGTTGGCCGTTTTCAGTATTTGCCGGAGGCAGACAATTTCCTGATGCAGGGTGCTTCGCGCGGGAGGTTTAAATTTGCTGTCTCCCGGTCGCGCTTTTCTTAGCTGATCGATCCGGGACATACCGGTCTTCATCCGGTGGATGCGATAATCCTGAACCTTGCCCGCCGTGATCTCGGGAAGGACCATATCTCCGAAGAAGGGATCGAGGTGTTTGCTGATCCTGTACTTGTGGCCCTCGACGTAGATCGGGCTACGCTGCCCTAAAGTGATCGTCTCGAACTCATCGATAAAACGAGCTGACGCCTCTTTGAAGGTCTTGCCCTCTTTGATCTCGCCGCTGCGGTATTTGCCCATCAGGCTGAGATACCAATCGCGCGCAACGTCCTTCGCGCGCGCGAGACTTTCCTCTTTTGTCGTCGCGCGTTTCTGTCGTCCGGCGAGTGAGCACGCGCACCACCAATGCGGACTATTCGGTCGCATATAGAGTTGGACTTTGTTGTCCATCAGATAGTGGCGTGACGTTTCCATTCGAGGCGCGTGTGCTTGGAAAAGGGCATTTTGTGCTAGATGTGTGTTAGCTGCATATTATCATAACACGCTGAAAACACAACGAAAAAACGAATAATTCTCGATTTTAAGTCCGTTGCGTCTACCATTTCGCCACGCCCGCGACGAAGGACAGAGGGTATAGCCTAGCTCGGATTCCGCCGCTACGGGGCAATTTGCGTGCAACTTGTAGTATAGGCCCATTGAAAACCATATGCATCGTCAATGGCTTATCATGCATTGACAGCGCAAAGTCGCGGACTATAGTGCGCGTCCTTTCCAAGAGAGCCGGACGATGACCAAGCGCAGCCCTTCTAAGTACAAAATTGATCGCCGCATGGGCGAAAGCATTTGGGGTCGCCCCAAGAGCCCGGTGAACAAGCGCTCTTACGGTCCCGGTCAGCACGGCCAGCGCCGCGCCAAGAAGCTGTCGGACTATGGCACCCAGCTGCAGGCCAAGCAGAAGCTGAAGGGCTATTACGGCAACATCACGGAGCGTCAGTTCCGTCGCTATTATCAGGAAGCCGTGCGTCGTCCCGGCGACACGGGTGAGAACATGATTGGCCTGCTCGAGCATCGCCTCGACGCCCTGGTCTATCGCGCCAAGTTTGTGCCGACCCCGTTTGCGGCCCGTCAGCTCGTCAGCCATGGCCACGTCAAGGTCAACGGCCGTCGCCTCAACATCGCCTCCTATCAGGTGCGTGACACCGATCTGGTCGAACTCACCGCCAAGGGCCGCGAAATGGCGCTGGTGCTCGAAGCCACCAACAGCCCCGAGCGCGACACTCCCGATTATCTGGAAGTCGATCCCGGCAAGAGCGCGAAATTCCTGCGCACGCCGAAACTGGCCGACGTTCCTTACGCCGCGCAGATGCAGCCGCATCTGATCGTCGAATTCTATTCGCGCTAATAGAATTTCGTTGCGACTTTGTGAGAGCCCCGCGATCATCGCGGGGCTTTTGCTTTTGGGGAATGCGCCATGACCTACATCCTCTATGGCGAAAAGGGTTCCGGTGCCTTTTGCGTCGAAGCGGCGCTGGCCGAAGCGGGGGTAACGCCCGCATTTCACGAGATCAGCCTGGAAAAGGATGAGCAGCGTTCGGAGGATTTTCGCGCCCTTAATCCCAGCGGCAAAATCCCAGCTTTAAAGCTACCCAGTGGCGCGATCGTCACCGAGACCGCGGCGCTGCTCGTCCTCATCGCCGAACGCCATCCGGAGGCCGCGCTGCTGCCGCCACTGGAATCCCCGGAGCGCGCCCAAGCCTTGCGCTGGATCGCCTTCCTGGCCTCTGAAGTCTATCCCATGGTGGAGATCGCCGATTACCCGGAGCGCTTCGTTGCGGAGCACAAAGCCGCGGCGATTTTGCAGCTGGCGGCCAAGCGGCGCATTCGCCAGCGCATGGAGGTGGTGGAAGCCGCTGCCCTGGGCGAGCCTTGGTTTTTGTCCAGCGGCTTTTCCGCAGTCGACATCTACGCCGTGATGTTCAGCCGCTGGCGCGAGTGCCGCTCGGAAAGCTGGCGCGAAGCCCATATTCCGAAAATCTGCGCTATTGCTGCAGCCCTGTCGGAACGCCCAGCGCTGAAACCGGTGTGGGAAAAGTATTTTCCGCTCGGCTAGCACTTCGTCCGGTTTTCAGCGCGTAGGCCACCACGATGGCCTGGAAGGGCAGCGCGGCGGCAACGATGAGGCGCGGATTGATCACCAGCACATCCAGCGCCATCGAGGTACACAGCGCCGCCACGGCGTTGGCGATGCCGCTGGCCATCACCAGCAGACCAGCGGCGACCGCCATACGGCTCCAATTGTTGCTCAGGGCGGTGCCGAAGATGGTGGGATAAGCGATCGACAGCAAAAAGCTGCAGGCGATCAGACTGACCCAGCCGAGTCCGCCGCCGCATACAGCGCTAAGCGCGACGGTCAGCAAACAAAGGGCGCTACCGGCGCGCATGATCAGCATCGGCGGCAGCCAGCGCATTAGGACCACGCCGCAAATCCGTCCCAGCACAAACCACAACGAGCCGCGCTCGACCACGGTGATCAGATGCGATGACATCTCATGGGTGTTGTAGCGGTAATTGGCGGTCCACAGAATCGAAAGCACAACCGAATAGGCTGCCAGCGCGATGGCCGAGAAACGAAAGCGTTTGTCCTGCAGCAGCCAGCGGGCTTCATCGCGCCAGTGGGAGGTGTTGTCGCAACCCGCCGAGGCGAATCTTGGCAGCGTAATCTGCTCGACCACAAAGGCCAGCAGGATGGCGCCGAGACCAACGAGCACATAAGGGCGCACCGCTTGGGCCGCGGTCACTTTCGATAACAGGTAATCGGGCCCCAGCACGAACACGGCGGTGTAATACCCGGCAAACATTCCGAGGCCATAGAAAACATGAGCGAAATTGAGCCGCTCGACGGCGGTTTGCGGTCTGCCGGCCTTCACCGCGAGCGGGTTGAGGGAGGAATCGAGCCACGCCACGCAGGCGCCGATCACTGCCACAGCGCCGAGAAAGTAGAGACTTTCCTGCTGGGCCATCGCGAGAAAAAGCAAGAACCCGGCCATACCGAAAACGCTAAGCCCGAGCAATATGCCGAGCTTAAAGCCGAATTTGCGGTGAAACAGCAGGGCGGGGATGGCGATCAATACATAGGCTAGGTGGAACCCGGCGAAAGTCAGAGCGATGCCAATCGGTTGCATAGCGAAGAAATGCGCAAACTTAAAAAACAGCGCATTGAACAACCATAAGGCCATTCCCCATATGGCCAGCAATCCTACCGTCACGGCCAGGGTAAGCCGCAGACCGTTCCGCTCTTGCGGCGTGTTCACTGGTGTTAGAGGCATTGGCCTGGTTGGCGCTTGGTTTGCTGCTTAGCCCAAACGATAGGCACGCCTGCTTAAGAAGGCGGTAAGATGCGCTGCACGCGCAATTACCTATGCGTTGCCAATACCACACCGCAGCATCGCACGGACGGTCATTTCAGCGAGGGCTTAAGCGCCGGCAACGCCCTTGTCAGCGAGCAAGGTTTTCAATTCGCCGGTGGCATGCATTTCGCGCACGATGTCGCAGCCGCCGATGAATTCGCCCTTCACGTAAAGCTGAGGGATGGTCGGCCAATTGGCGAATTCTTTGATGCCACCCCGCAGCTCGGCGTCGGCCAGCACGTCATAGGCCTTAAACTTCACGCCTTCTTCCGACAGCACTTGCACCACGGCAGCCGAAAACCCGCATTGCGGGAAGACAGGCGTGCCTTTCATATAAAGGACGACGTCGTTGGCAGCGATATCGGCGGCGATGCGTTCGGCAATAGCGGTCATGGCGTTTGGAACCCTTCGAAACTCCCTTCAGAGGTAAGGATCGAAAGCCATATCGTCAAGGCGCCCGCGTTAGTCCTTGGCCACGGTTTGCAGCATCAAGGCGTGCAACTCGCCGCCCATCCGCCCCTTGAGCGCGGCATAGACCATCTGGTGCTGCGCCACGCGGCTTTTGCCCTGGAATGCGGCAGAGGTAACCACAGCCTGGTAGTGGTTATCGTCGTCGGCGAGCGCCGTCAGCACCACTTCCGCATCCGGAAAAGCGACCCGAATCAAGGCTTCGATTTCGGCGGCTGGCATCGGCATGATGGGCTCCTAGTTATTCATGTAGCTAGGAAGCCAGTTTTCATGCGCCGAACGCAAGGTCTCGAGCCCGACGGCCGGCAGACCCACACCTTGCAGCACCGGCTCGCCCATCTCCGAAACTGCGCCAGTAAAGCCGAGGTGACGGACATAGATGCCGGCTTTGGCCGCCGCCGTAATCACGGCATCGGCTTTCTTCTCCGGCAAGGCGACGAGATAGCGCCCCTGATCCTCACCGAACATGGTGGGGATGAAGTCGGCGGGATCGTAATTGGTGCGCAGCACCGCGCCGATACCGCTGGCCAGCGCCATTTCCGCCACCGCCACCAATAGGCCGCCATCGGAAACATCGTGCACGGTGTCCAGTTTGCCCGCTTCGATCAGGCCACGGACGAATTTGCCGTGCTTCTTTTCCAGTTTGAGGTCGACCGGCGGGCAGGCGCCTTCTTCCTTGCCTTCGATCTCACGCAGATAGACCGATTGGCCGAGATGGCCTTTGGTCTCGCCGATCACCAATATGGCGTCGTTATCGCGCTTGAAGGCGATGGTCGCCATGCGCGCGATGTTTTTGAGGAGGCCCACGCCCCCAACGGTCGGGGTCGGCAGAATGCCTTCGCCTTGGGTCTCGTTGTAAAGCGAGCAATTGCCTGAGACGATGGGATAGTCCAGCGCCCGGCAGGCCTCGCCCATACCTTCGATGCCATTCACGATTTCGCCCATGGCTTCGGGCTTTTCGGGATTGGAGAAATTCAGGCAATCGGTCAGCGCCAAAGGCGTCGCGCCCACCGCGGTGATGTTGCGATAGGATTCGGCCACGGCCTGCTTGGCGCCTTCGCGCGGATCGGCTTTGCAGTAGCGCGGCGTCACATCGGTGGACATCGCCAGGCCCTTTTGCGTGCCGTGAATGCGCACCACGGCGGCGTCACCACCCGGCTGCTGCACGCTGTCGCCCATCACGGTGTAGTCGTATTGTTCCCAAACCCAGCGCTTGGAGCAGAGATCCGGCGTGCCGAGCAGCTTGAGCAGCGAGGTCATGACGGGACGTGTGGCGTCGAATTCTGGCGTGCCGCTGGCGGGGGCGCGGGTGATATAGGGGCGCTCGTAAAGCGGAGCGGCGTCCGACAGCGCCGTCACCGGCATATCGGCAACGATCTCGCCCTTGTGCTTGACGACCAAGCGATGGGTGTCGGTGGTGAAACCAATCACCGAGAAATCCAACTCCCACTTCTTGAAAATGCGCTCGGCTTCGGCTTCGCGGCCGGGTTTCAGCACCGCCAGCATGCGTTCCTGGCTTTCCGACAGCATCATCTCGTAAGCCGTCAGATTGGTTTCGCGCTGGGGCACCTTATCGAGATCGATCTCGATGCCGGAATCGCCTTTGTCGGCCATCTCGGCAGACGAAGACGTCAGGCCTGCCGCTCCCATGTCCTGAATGGCGATGATGGCGTCCGTCGCCATCAACTCTAGGCAGGCTTCCAAGAGCAGCTTCTCGGTAAAGGGATCGCCAACCTGCACGGTCGGGCGTTTTTCTTCGGAATCTTCGTTGAACTCCGCGCTCGCCATGGTAGCGCCGTGAATGCCGTCGCGCCCGGTTTTGGAGCCGACATAGACCACCGGATTGCCCGAGCCGCGCGCTGCCGAATAAAAAATCTTATCGGCTTTGGCCATGCCAACGCACATCGCATTGACCAAATTGTTGCCGTTGTAAGTGCTGTGGAAATTGACCTCGCCGCCCACGGTGGGCACGCCCATGCAATTGCCATAAGAGCCGATGCCTTCGACCACGCCCGAGACCAAATGCTTGGTCTTGGGGTGAGAGGGCTCGCCAAAGCGCAGCGCATTGAGCGAAGCCACCGGGCGGGCGCCCATGGTGAAGACATCGCGCATGATGCCGCCGACCCCGGTCGCCGCCCCTTGGAAGGGGGCGATGAAGCTGGGGTGGTTGTGGCTCTCCATCTTGAAGACGCAGACATCGCCGTCACCGACATCGATGATGCCGGCATTCTCGCCCGGGCCTTGAATGACCCAAGGCGCGGATGTCGGCAGCTTCTTCAAATGAAAGCGGGTGGATTTGTAAGAGCAATGCTCGCTCCACATCACCGAGAAGATACCGAGCTCCACGATATTGGGATCGCGCCCCAAGAGCTCTTGGATGCGGGCATATTCGGCCTCGTTAAGCCCGTGTTCGCGGACGAGTTCAGGCGTGATGGCAGTGTGAGGGGCGGTCATGGTGACGTTCTACTCTTCCACTTCGTCATGGCCGCCCTTGAGGCGGCCATCCAGGGTTCTTCGGGCGCGGCATGCGTTTGCCGACTGGATGGCCGGGGCAAGCCCGGCCATGACGGATTGAGATAATGGGGCGATCAAGACAGTGCCTCAAGAAGGCTTTCGAACATCGCCTTACCGTCGGTACCGCCGAGGAGCGGATCGCAGACGCGTTCGGGATGGGGCATCAGGCCGAGGACATTGCGCTTGTCATTCAGGATGCCGGCAATATCGCGTTCCGAGCCGTTGGGGTTTTCGCCCGGGGCATATTTGAAAACCACCCGGCCTTCGCCTTCCAAACGGTCCAAGGTCTCGGTATCGGCGACGTAATTGCCTTCGCCATGGGCGACGGGAAATTCGACCCGTTGTCCGGCTTTGTAATGGCGGGTGAAGACGCTTTGCGTTTCGGTCACCGTCAGCCCCACCGGCTTGCAGACGAATTTCAGCGCCGCATTGCGCATCAAGACGCCCGGCAGCATGTGGGTCTCGGTGAGAACCTGAAAGCCGTTGCAGATGCCGAGCACGCGCACGCCTTGCTCAGCCTTTTCCTTCACCGCCCGCATGACATGGCTTTGGCCCGCCATGGCGCCGCAGCGCAGGTAATCACCATAGGAAAAGCCGCCTGGCAGCACGATCAGATCGACCTCCGGCACCTCGCTATCGGCATGCCAGACCATCTGGGGCTTGTGGCCGGTGATCTGTTCCAGAGCCACGGCCGCATCACGGTCGCAATTGGAGGCGGGAAATACGACGACGGCGGCTTTCACAGCTTCAGGCCCTCTTTCTGCAATTTTTCGGTGGCCCTTTGGATGGCCCGTTGTGCGGTCTGCATACCCCAGGCGCTGGCCACCGGGGTGATTTCCTTCATCATAGCAGGTTGCTCGGCGACGAAGCGTTTGCCGGCTTCGCTGCGATAGAAGGCGGCGAGTGCTTTCAGATCGGCTTCCGAGAAGTGCTCGGCATAGATCGCGGCCTGCATCTTCATAAGTTCGCCCGTCGAGGCCACCATTTCATCGTGGAAAGCGCCTTGGAAGGCAACAATCACTTTTTCGTTGGCGTCAGGGTGTTGTTTTTTGACTTGGCCCAGCATGATCGGCGTCAGCGCATCGACCATGGCCAGCACATTCTGCTGGGCATTGCTCGCTTCCAGCACATCAAGGGCCGCTGCCAGATGGGAATCGATTTTCGGCGCGGCGTCGTCAGCCAAGCACGGGGAAACGATAAGAGCCGAAAACGCCAAGGCTGCAAAAAGCTTCTTCATGACATCCCCCGTTTGGTGTCTCAGGCCGTGATCTCGATTTCGTATTTTTCGATCACGGTATTGGCGAGCAGTTTTTCACACATCTCTTTGAGATCGGCGCGGGCTTTGGCTTCATCGCTCCCGGTCAGCGCGAGCTCGATCAGCTTGCCTTGGCGCACCTCACCGACCGAGCCAAAGCCCAGATTGTTGAGGGCATGGCCAATGGCTTTGCCTTGCGGATCTAGAACGCCGTTTTTCAGAGTGACGAAGACGCGCGCTTTCATGGATTTTGCCTTATTTCCTAACTGTGCAGCGAAAGCCGCAGGATCCTCGTCATGCTGAGATGCCACGCATGATAGGGCTTTACCGGACCAGCATCGGCCCTTTGGCTTCTCCTTGCCCTGATTCGGGCAGGATTCCCAGGCGACGCGCGACCTCAGAATAGGCTTCCATCAGCCCGCCCATGTCGCGACGGAAGCGATCTTTGTCGAGCTTTTCGCCGGTCGTCACGTCCCACAAGCGGCAGGAATCCGGGCTGATCTCATCGGCCAGAACGATGCGCATGTAATCGTTCTCCCACAGCCGGCCGAATTCCACTTTGAAATCCACCAGCTTGATGCCGACACCCAAGAACAGGCCGGTCAGGAAGTCGTTGATGCGGATGGTCAGGTTGACGATATCGTCCAGATCCTGCGGGCTGGCCCAACCAAAGGCTGTGATGTGCTCTTCCGACACCCAGGGGTCATGCATGGCATCGTTTTTGTAATAATATTCGATGATGGAGCGGGGCAGCGGCGTGCCTTCTTCGATGCCCAGCCGCTTGGAGAGCGAACCGGCAGCGACATTGCGCACCACCACTTGCAGGGGAATGATCTCGACTTCTTTGATGAGCTGCTCGCGCATGTTGAGGCGGCGGACGAAATGCGTCGGCACCCCAATCAGGTTCAGCTGCGTCATCAGATATTCGCTGATGCGGTTGTTGAGGACACCTTTGCCCTCGATCACGGCCTTTTTGGAGTCGTCCAGGGCGGTGGTGTCGTCCTTGAAATACTGCACCACAGTGCCGGGCTCGGGGCCTTCATAAATGATCTTGGCCTTGCCTTCATAAATCATGCGCCGGCGTTTCATGCTTGTCGTCCTAACTGGCTGGCGCGTTCTAGTACCCTCGGCGCTGGGCCTAAAGGCCCTTGGTACCAAACGCGGAGCGGAGACCCGCTCACGGGCAAAATAGCATGCTGCACCCCAGGGGCAAATTGCGCATTCGCGCTAGCCATCGCCAGCCCCG
>JARLIR010000187.1 GCA_031291635.1 Rhizomicrobium sp.
CACAATCTTCTCATCGACAAATGTCCGCCCTTGGCGGTCTTCGATTTCGATGATCCAGAGGTCGGGATCGTATTTCTGCTGGCGCTCGAAATAGGCTGAGGCTTTGGCCTCGTCGCAGCTCTCGCCCAAAGGCCGGGCCCAACCCCGTTCCGCCTCACCCAGTGTCACCTGATTGAGCACCATGCAGCTGCCGTCCAGCCGCGCGATTTTCAGGAACACGGCGCCGGCTTCTTCCGAGCCTTTTTTCACCACGAAAGCCTGCGCCCCTGCCACTTCGGCACGGCGGATAAGGGCGCGAACGAAAAATCCAGCTTTGAGGCGTGCGGTCATGATTGTTCTGTAACACGCCCCGGAGGCGCTCGCACGCGACAAGGCGCGAGCCTATACTCGGCCCAAATCTGGGAGGGGCACCTATGAACAGAATGGGACGGATGTCGGGCGCCGTGGCGCTGAGCTTGCTCACGCTCGGGACGGCCAATGCCGCCAGCAAACTGCCAGTGGTGGTGGAAGGGACACCGCAGCTGGCACCCGCGCGCTATCTCTTGATGGTGGGGTATGGCCTGGTTCGCGCGGCCCCCGATACGGCCGTGATCTCGGGTGGCATTACCACACGCGCGCGTCACGCTGGCGATGCGCTGCACGCCAATAGCCAAGCCATGGCCGCTATCGTCACGGCCTTGAAAGCGCTCGGCATCGCCGACAACCAAATCACCACCTCGAGCTTCAATTTCCAGCCGCAATACGACACCGACAGCAAAGGCAATGTCTATCCCGAGATGCGCATCGTCGCTTACACGGTGACCAATATGGTGACGGTGACGCTGACTTCGAAGCTGGACCGTTCGGGTGTGGTGCTGGATGCGCTGATCGAGAACGGCGCCAATCAATCCACCTCGATCGGGTTTCAGATCCGAGACCGCGAAGCCCTGGAGATGCGTGCCCGCGAAGAGGCGGGCAAGAATGCCCTGCAGCGGGCACAGATCTTCACCAAAGCGGTTGGAACAGAGCTGGGTGCCGTGCGCTCGGTGCGCGAAGGCTATTACAGCGATGCCGGTGGCGATTTCGAGACCCTGACGGTGACGTCTTATCGCGGCGCTTCTCCGCCACCGCCTCCGCCACCCTCGCGGGTCGTGGCTGGAGAACAGGAAATCTCCGCCACCGTCACCGTGGTCTGGGCGCTGAAGTAAGAGTGAGTAGGGAGTGGTGAATAGAGAGTAGAAAAGCCACCAAAGCCCCCACTACTCACTCTCTTATGCCGCCGCGCCGGAGCGGAAGGGGATGATTTTGCTGTCTTGGGGGGCGAGGCGTTCGCCGTTTTCGCCCACGGCGGCGTAAGGCAGGCGCACGCGCACCGTGGTGCCGACGCCGAAGACCGATTCAATGGTGGCCTCGCCGCCATGCATGCCGGCCAAGGCTTTGACCAGCGACAGGCCAAGGCCGGTGCCTTCCTTCTTGCGCACATGCTCGCCTTCGACCTGTTCGAAAGGCTGGCCCAGACGCATCAAATCTTTTTCCGGAATGCCGACGCCGGTATCGCTGACGGCAATTTCAATACCGCGCGAATCCAGCGCGGCGCGGATCATGACCTCGCCACCCTTGGGCGTGAATTTGACGCCGTTGGAGAGCAAATTGACCAGGATCTGTTTGATGGCGCGCTTGTCGGCAAAAACATATTGCGCCGTCTGCGCCACTTGCGTGCGCAACGCCACACCAGCGCGCTCCGCTGGCAGTTTGAGAAAGCGCACCGAAGCCTCGGCCACGGCATTGAGATCGAAGACTTCTTCGGAGAGCTCGAATTTACCCGCTTCGATCTTCGACATATCGAGCACGCCGTTGATCAGCTCCAAAAGGTGATTGCCGGATTCGTGCACCAGACGCGAATATTCGACATAGCGCGCGCTGCCGAGGGGCCCGAACATCTCCTGCATCATCACTTCGGAGAAGCCGATGATGGCGTTCAGCGGCGTGCGCAGCTCGTGACTCATATTGGCGAGGAAGCGCGATTTGGCTTTGTTGGCCTCTTCGGCGAGATCACGCGCTTCGATCAGCTCGCGCTCATGGGCTTTGCGCTCGGTGATGTCGCGGGTCACCGCCACGATATCGGCACCATCGCCATCAGCACGAGGCACCGGACGGCAGCGAATCTCGGCCCAGACCAGCGCGCCCGAGGCTTTCTTCAGGCGCACTTCGGCGGTGGCGGAACGGCCGAAATAACACGCCTCCATAAAGGCGGCCTGCATCGTCTTCAGATCATCGGCATGGCACAGCGCGGTGGGGGCAAGGCCCTCCAGACTGGCGGGCTCCATCTCCAACAGGGTCAAAGCGGCGGGGCTGGCAAAACGGATGCGGCCATCGGAAGAATGCCGCGTGATCAGATCCATCGCGTTGTCGGCGAGGAAGCGATACATCGCAGCGCCCTCGGCGGCGGCTTGATCGGCCGCATGCTGACGATCTTGCGCCGCGGCGGCGACCAAAGCGGCCTGCACAATGGCAATGAAAATGCTGGCGGCATAAAGCAGGTAAGACGGCAGTACCATGCGTGCATGCGGCAGCAACCCGAGACCGTGCAGCGCCGCCAATGCGACAAGCGCCACAGTCGCCGCCAACGCCGCGCGCCAGACGGTGGGCCGTCCGCCCGACAACGCCGCTTCGGCGGGAATGAGGGCGAACCACACGACCAAGGGCGACAGCACGCCGCCGGTGAGCGCCGCCATCCAACCGACCAGCGCGGCGAAAATCACCAGCGCGGCTTGCTCCAGGGCAACGAGACGAATTTTGGTCAGAGCCAGCAAGGCCAGAAACGCGGGCGCGACCAGCCCCGCCATCGCCACCATCTCGGCAGGGGCAGGACGGCCGATCAGGGCGATGAAACCAGCGCAGAGCGCAGCACCGAGCACGGTCTTGGACAGCTGCACAGCAATGAATTGCTGGCGCAGTCGACGCGCTCCAAGCTTACCGGTTTCTATTCTGGGACTCTCCATAACCCTAAGCCGATTCGTGTTCGCGCCAGTTTCGTCATCATCTGATTAACAAGGTTTGAAGATCACGCGGTTTCCTTAGTTAATTCACAAGCTTTGTGGCGCGGGGTTTTACTTTCTCTTAACGAAGGTGACGCGATTCAGGCCGTTAACGCCGTTTTCCTGAGCAAAGATGCAATTTGAAAGGATTTTGAAACAAGCCCCGCCCCACTTTACCGCGATGTGCGCAAAAAGCCGATCCACGCCATGAGTGCTGCCTATTCGCGCCCGCAAGCCGCTTCGCAGCTACCCGACAACGGGCTGGTTGAAGCCCTGCACTGCTTGCGCGTGGCCATCACCGTGTTCGACAGTGACGAACATCTGGTCTTCGCCAGCGAGCATTTTTCCTACATTTTCCGCTCCCTGCCGCCACGCACGGAATTGTTGGGGCGGCGCTACGACGAGTTGATCCGGCTCGAAATCGCGGGCGGCGATATCGCCACGCTGCAGGAAGATGTCGAAACCTATGTGGCGCGGCGGCGCTCCCAGCTCTTTGCCCGCGATTACGGTTCACGCGATATTCCGCTTGCGGACGGTCGCATCATCGAGATCAAAACACGGCGGACGCCGCAGCTGGGCTGGATTGCGTTGTGGAGCGATGTCACGGAAGCGCGCCGCAACCTCGATCGCCTCAGCACCGCCATCGCGCTCTCCGCCGATGCCTTTGCCTTTTTCGACCGCAACGACCGGCTGAAACTGTGCAACGCCGAATATGCGGCGATCAACGGGACGCAGCAGCCGAGCGAGATTGTCGGCCTGGCTTTCTCCGACATCGCCATGCGCGTCTTTCTTAACGCCATTCCCAAAGGTGACTCGCAGCAATGGCTGGCCAAGCGCAAAGCCATTCATAGCGAAGCCGCGGGCGCCATGACCATGGAATGCCAGGATGGCCGCGCCTTCCTTATCCGCGACCGCGCCTGCAGCGATGGCGAGCGCATTGTCGTCTTCACCGATGTCACCGAGCATCATCGCATCGAGATGGCGCTGGCCGAACAGACCCGCACTCTTGATGCCACCCGCAAGGCGCTGGCCGACACCAAAGCCCACAGCCAGGCCCAAGCCAATTATCTGGCCGACCTCGCCACCAAGCTGGACCAGACCGAGGCTTCGGCGGACAAAACCAAAAAGACGCTGCTGCGGACCATGAGTCACGAACTCAAGACGCCGCTCAATGCCATTATCGGTTTTTCCGATCTGCTGTCGGTGCTGGCCGACCAAGCCGGTCCCGAGCAGATCCGCGAATATGCGGGCCTCATCAATCTCGGCGGCAAGAATTTGCTGCGCCTGCTCAATCAAATTTTGGACCTGACGCGGATTTCGGCGGGCCGTTACGAGCTCAATCGCCAACCCTTGGATGCGGGGCTGGCGCTATGGGCCGCCAAAGACCGCTTCGATGGCACCGCCGCGGAGCGCGATATCGCCATTGATTGCAGCGATGCCCTGCCCGGCGTGATGGCCGACGCTGATGAAAGCGCCTTGACCGCGATCCTCGGCCATCTGGTCGA
>JARLIR010000188.1 GCA_031291635.1 Rhizomicrobium sp.
CACAAATTTCACGGTCCCAAGGGCATCGGCGCGCTTTATGTGCGCAAGAGCACCAAGTTCCGCGCCTTGCTGAGGGGCGGGCGGCAGGAGCGCTCGCGGCGTGCGGGCACCGAAAACGTGCCTGGTATTATTGGCCTGGGCAAAGCCGCAGAACTGGCTGTAGCGCGGATGGCTGCAGACACGCAGCGCATCACCGCCTTGCGTGACCGGCTGGAGCGTTCCGTTCTCGCCATCATCGATGGCAGTTTCGTACTAGGTGACGCCGCCCATCGTGTACCGGGCACCACGGCTCTGGCCTTTGATGGCGCCGATGGTGAGGAAGTGTTGTTCCGCCTGAACAAGGCCGGGATCGCAGCCTCCGCAGGATCGGCTTGCGCCTCCGGCAACATCGAACCCAGCCATGTCTTGAAGGCGATGCGCGTGCCCTATGCAGCGGCGATGGGGGCACTGCGCTTTTCGCTGTCACGCGAAACCAAAGTCGAGGATATCAATCAGCTCCTCACCGTCCTGCCCGAGATCGTGGCCGCCTCGCGCGCGCCTGCTGTTGCGAGGGCCGCAGGCTGAGCCCCATGGAGCCTCATCGCGGCCATAGCACCAATCTGGTGGGCGTGCCGACTGGGCTGATCTGCTCCACGGCCTTCAACGCTTTTCCGGTGCCACTGCATATTGCCAGCGTGCGCGATAGCAACCGTTCACTGTTCAAGATGCTGGCGGAAGCCGATGACCCGCTGACGGCAGCGGGGATGTTCGAAGCCTATATGGCGACGATGTTCGACCTCGATGACCAGGATCGTGATGGCCGCGGTCCGGCGCGCTTTCGTGCTTCCAGTTATCTGCGGCTGTTGCGCGGCTGGGGTTATGAGGCCAATTCGCCGGAAGGCGCGGTGCTGAAAGGCTGGGTGGAAAGCCGCTTCGGTCTTTTCCCCACCTATCACAAAGACGCCATCACACGTTTCTCCGGCCCGGCTTGGATCACCTATGTCGAAGAAAAAATGTCGAGCCGCTTTCATTCCAACGCCATCCAGTCCCAGCTCGACCTGCTTTATGAGTTCTGCCAATGGGCGCTGGGGCGGTTTCATTCGGTGGGGCAGAAACATATCACACTGTTTCGTGGCACCAACCGTTTCGAGGAGCAGTATGTCTTAAGCCGCCCCGATAAGCGCCATGTCGTGGTGCGGTTGAACAGCTTGCTCTCTTTTACCAGCGAACGCGAAATGGCGGAAAGCTTTGGTGACATCATTTTGGAAGTGGCGGTGCCGACCGTCAAAATACTCTTCTTTAACGAGCTGTTGCCGAAACATGCCCTTAAGGGGGAGGGCGAATATGTGGTGATCGGCGGCGACTACGAGGCCAAGGCGCTTTACTATTGATGAGTGATGACAAAACCCTGCTGGATCGTGCGCTAGGCGCCTATATGGGGCTGGCCATCGGCGATGCTTTGGGTGCCACCGTCGAGTTTATGACGGCGCGCGAGATCACTGCCAAATATGGCGAACACAACAAGATCATCGGTGGTGGTTGGTTAAAGCTGAAGCCGGGGCAGGTGACCGACGACACCGCCATGGCACTGGCGCTAGGGCGGGCCTTGATCGCTGCGCAGGGCTTCGAGCTGAAGCCTGTGTGTGATCAATTCCTCGCCTGGTTTCAGACAAGGCCGATCGACATCGGCAACACGTGCCGACGCGGTATCAGCCGTTATCTGCACGAAGGCACCATGACCAAGGGTTTTGCTGATGGCGATGCGGGCAATGGGGCTTGCATGCGAACCTTGCCGGTGGCGCTCGCCAGTCTTGGCGCGCCGGAGGATTTTGCCCGTTGGACCATTGCGCAATGCCACATCACGCACAATCATCCGCTATCCGATGACGCCACGTTGACGATCGGGGCCATGGTGCAGGCACTGCTAAACGGTGGCGGGGTGAAAGCGGTGCGGGCGCTGGCGAACGGGCTGATCGACAAGCACCACGCGTTCCGCTTCGTGCCGTTTCACTCGACTTCATCGCCTTACATTGTCGATACCATGCAGACAGTGCTGCATTGTTATTTCCGGACGGATAATTTCCGGTCGTGTCTGGTCGAGGTGGTCAATCACGGCGGTGATGCCGACACCACCGGCGCCATCGCCGGCATGCTGGCGGGCGCGACCTATGGTTATGCGGCTATTCCCGAGGAATGGCTGAAGAAGCTCGACCCAAAAATCATCGCCGAAATCCGCAGCCAAGTGCCCGCGCTCTTGGCGATCGCGAAGGGACGAAATAACACTGTCATCCCCGGCTGAGTGACGCGCGCAAGCGCGGCGCGAAGAGAAGGGGACCCAGGTATCAATACGTCCGCAGCGACGAAGAAAAATGCGTCGTGCATTGACTCCGCAAGCACGAAAGCTCTAGCAGCTGGGTTCCCTTCCCCTCACCAACTTGCTGCTGCGCAGCGCGTTGCCTCGGCCGGGAATGACACATTATTTCACCCTTCCAACTTCCGTGCTTCCACGCTGATCGGCAGGCGCGTCTCGGGCGGCATGTCCGGCAGTTGGAAGACCCAGCCATTGCCGAGAGTAACCTTGCCGCCCCACATTCCTGGGTTCTCCAAATGGGTGACCTTCTCTTCGAGGTCTTTTTTCGCAACGTAAACCGTGAGCTGTTCGCCCGCTTTGCGCAGGGTGATCTTCATTCCGCGGCCTCGATCAAATCCAACTCCTTGGCGCGCATGCCAACGACGATACACTTCTCCAAGAAGTCCACTTCATAAATATAGTAGCGCTGCAAAAACGTGCCGACGCCGCGGACATAGCCGGTCTCGCCCGCTTCGATCAGAAGGTCACCGACACGCTTACCCATATA
>JARLIR010000189.1 GCA_031291635.1 Rhizomicrobium sp.
AGGCGGTTGGTCACTTTGGGGGCCTGAGGTGCTGTGCCCTCACAAAAAAAAGGCGCGGCAGGGGATGGCCGCGCCCAGTTTCACAGTTGAATTTCCAAGCGCGCTGCTTCGCTAGCGGTCCTTGTGCAACAGCGGTTTCAGCTTCAGCAGGAAGTCGACGCTCATAATCACTGCGCCCGCGGCGAAGACCACATCGCCGGGCAGTCGCATCCATTGCCAGAAGATGGTCGTGTCGTAGAAGGCGAGGCTGCGGGCATAAGCAAAGCCATGCTCGTAGACGGCGGCGAGCTGCGGCCAGCCGATGGGGAAGAAGTTGAACAAAATCCACATCACCAGCCCGATATTGTAGAGCCAAAAGGCCCAGCGCCCGGGCTTCTCGTTGAACGTCGCTCGGTCTCCCGCCAGATAACGCAGGCAGAAATAAACCAGCCCCAGCCCGAGCAGGCCAAAGGCTCCGAACAACGCCGTGTGGGCGTGATTGAGCGTCAGGAAGGTGCCGTGCTCGTAATAGTTCACCAGCGGCGCATTGAGGGTGCCGCCGCCGAACACGCCGGCGCCGACAAAGTTCCAGAACGCGGCGCCGATGATGTAGGTGTAAGCGAGGCCGTATTTGAAGTCGGTCTGCTTCTTGATCAGGCTGTGCTGTTGGATCGCTTCCATGATCAGAAGCACCAGTGGCAAGACTTCGATGAAGGAGAACATCGAGCCGAGCGGGATCCACATGCCCGGTTCGCCGCCCCAATAAAGGTGATGCCCAGTGCCGAGCACACCGCCTAGGAAGATCAGGATCAGCTCGAAATAGACGGCGCGTTCGGCGAGCTGGCGCGATACCAAGCCCACCGCCATCAGCAAATAGGCGCTGACCGCCGCAGCGAAGAACTCGAAGGACTGCTCCACCCACAGATGGACCACCCACCAGCGCCAGAAATCGGTGATGGTGAAGGATTTCTCGACGCCCGTCAGCGGCACCATGCCAAAGGCATAGAGCACCGCGATATTGATCGTGGCAGCCCAAATCAAATGTTCGAGACGAATGCGGCCGGTCCAAAATTCACCGGTCGCTTTCCACAAACTGTCTTTGGTCGGCCACAAGGCGCGGAAAACCAAAACACTCCAGATCAAGAGCCCGGCGAAGAAGCCGATCTGCCAGGCGCGGCCAAGTTCGATATAGGAAAGCCCCTGATTGCCGAACCAGAACCAGCCCTCTTTGATGTATCCCATCAGGCCGAGATAATCGCCGGCCAGGGCGCCGACCACGACCAGAACGGTGACATAAAACAAGATGTCGACCAGCAGGCCTTGGCCCTTGGCTTCGCGTCCCGAAATGGCGGGCGCCAGAAACAGGGCGCCGCCGATCCAGGAAATGCCGATCCAGACGATGGGCGATTGGATATGCACATCGCGCAGAAAATTGAACGGCAGATAGGTGTTGATGGGCAGGCCGTAAAAGGCTGTGCGCTCGGTGTAGTAATGGGCCATCAGCGAGCCCACCAGAATCTGCAGCA
>JARLIR010000190.1 GCA_031291635.1 Rhizomicrobium sp.
ACAGCCCCTTATCCAGGGTTCTGCCCGCTCGATGCGAGAGGGCAGGGGCGGGTATGTAGGGAAGGTGGCTTTGCCCTGTCAAGCTGAATGACCAGCCGCGTTGTCACGAGCCGCCTTTGGCCAGGGTTTTCTCGCCAAGACGGTGTCCTCTTCACCACTGGTTTACCAAGACCGGTTAAACGCAAAGCATGAAAGCTCGACCCCTGCGCAAAGCCGCTTTCTTAGCGATAGTGCCGTTTCTGGCGCTGGCGGCGCTGAGCCTGCCGTCTTCCCCGGCCTTCGGCGCCGAAAAGGCCGCTGGAGACGAGCCCAAAGACAAAAAGAAGGCTGCGGTGCACAAAATCACCCAGTCCGAGAGTTATATGATGATCGAGCCCTTTTATGCCTCGATCATGGGTGGCAGCCGCCCGCTTGGGCTTCTGATGGTCGGCATCGGCCTCGATATTCCCGACCCCGCGTTGCGCGAGCGCATCGAGCACGAAATGCCGCGATTGCGCGACGCTTATGTGCGCAGTCTGATGTCTTTCGCCGCCACCAATGTGCGCGCTTGGCGCCAGCCGGATGTCATCGACATGGCCGACCGCTTGCAAACCGTCACCGACCGCTATTTGGCGCGCAAAGGCGCCCGTGTCCTCCTCGCCCAGGTCATGATCCGCCTCAACAAATAGGGGCGAGACGGCACGGCTTCTGCCATAATGGCAGCCGCTCCCTTGGATCCATTGCCCCATGACGACCCTCATCGCGGTTCTGTGCGCAGCCCTTAGCGGCGCCGCGTTCTATTTTTCCTGCGGCCTTGGCGGCAGCGTGAGCCCCGCGGTCGGCTCTTTATGGGCCGTGGCCTTGCTAGCACCCGTTCCGGTGTTGTGGCTGGCCTTTCGTACGGGCAAGGCTTGGGTCGTTTTTCTTACCGCCTTTGGGGCAATGCTTATCGGCATGGCCAATCTTCTGCCTGCTTATGGCGCGGTGATGCCGCTGGCCGTTTTGCTCTTTGCCATAGCGACACCTGCACTCGGTTTTGCGGGCGCCGTGATGGCCGCGCGGTTCGTCGCCCAGCGCCTCACCCCGATCTCGGGCGTGATCGCTTTTGCCGCCTTGTGGACGGGGGTCGATTACCTCCTTAGCCAAGGCCCCAATGGCGCCGCGTCGTCGCCGGCTTACAGCCAGCTCGAACTGCCTTGGATGATCCAAGGCGCCTCAGTGTTCGGCATCTGGATCATCACCGCCGTGATGGGGCTCTTCGCAGCGGCGACGGCGATGTATGTGGTGACCAAAAAATCCACCTTTGCGATTTTCGCCGTCGCTGTGGTGACGCTCAATCTGGGTTATGGCGCGTGGCGCGTCACGAGCGCCCCTCAAAGCGAGGTGGTGCAGGTCGGACTGGCAGGCGATGACGGCTTGATCCGTGCGGGACTCAAAGACGATGCGGCCAGTGCTCTGGCGGTCAGCAAAGCCTATGCCGCTGCCGGGCGCGGGCTGGCGCAACAAGGCGCAACACTGATCGTCTTTCCCGAAAAAATCGCGGTTGTGCGTTCCGCCTGGGCGAGCGCGGTGAATGGCGAATTCGCAAACCTAGCCAGCGGCCACGCCTTGGTTGTGGCGGGCGTCGATGCCCGCGGCCCGGAGCGCAAGAACGATGCGCTGGTCTATTTTGCCAATGGCGCCGCGCCGCAAGCCTATAGCAAACGCCATCTGGTGCCCGGTCTGGAAAAAGCCTTCACGCCAGGCACGGCCAGTTTCATGCTGGGCGACCACACCGGTATTGCCATCTGCAAGGATATGGATTTTCCAGACATGCTGCGCCTCGACGCCATGGTGGGGCCGAACCTCTATGCCGTGCCGGCTTGGGATTTCGGTGCCGATGCGGTCTGGCATGCCCGTCTTGCCATGATGCGGGGGGTTGAGAACGGCTTTGCCGTGGCGCGCGCCGCCAATGAGGGACTACTCAGCGTGAGCGATGCTTATGGCCGGGTGCTGGCGGTGAAGAAAACCGCGGGCGGCGGGATGGTGACCTTGCGCGGCGCGGTAGCACGCGGCCCCGGCCGCACACTGTATGCGGATATTGGTGATGGCTTGGCCTATTTGAGTCTGGCCCTATCATTGCTGCTGCTCGGCGTAGCGGCATTTGCCAAGACAGGGACGGAAGCCGCTTGATGACTGAGGTCTTACTCTCTGCCGAGCATTTGCGCCTGACGGCGGGGCGGCTGGTGATCTTGGAGGATGTCTCGCTGGCGATTCATCGCGGCGAGATCGTCACCCTGATCGGCCCCAATGGTTCGGGCAAAACCAGCCTGCTCAAAGCGCTGCTCGGGCTGCAGCGGGGTAGCGGCAGCGTCACGCGCAAAAAGGGCCTGACGATCGGCTACGTGCCGCAACAGTTTGCGCCGGACTTAAGCCTGCCCATCACCGTCAATCGCTTCCTCGATCTCTTCGCCGAGACGACGGCAGGGCGCGCCGCGCTGGCCCGGGTCGGCGTCGATGCGGCCACTGGTGAGCGCCAGCTCAGTGCCCTCTCCGGCGGTGAGATGGCGCGCGTGCTGCTGGCGCGGGCCATTGCCGGTAAGCCGGATCTGTTGGTGCTGGATGAGCCCTTGGCAGGCGTCGATATCGCTGGCGAGGCGCAGCTTTATCAGCTGATTGCCGAACTGCGCGACGAGCTTTCCTGCGGCATTCTTTTGGTCAGCCATGATTTGCATGTGGTGATGGGCCAATCGGACCGCATCATCTGCCTCAACCATCACATCTGCTGCGAAGGCGATGCCAAAAGCGTGGTGCGCGATCCGGCTTTCATCGCCCTCTTCGGCAGCCGCAGCGCCCTGGCGCTTTATCCTCACCACCACGATCACGCCCACAGCTTGAGCGGCGCGCCCGTGCACGGTCATCACGATCATGAGTAGTTTTCTCCTCGATGGTTTTCTCTGGCGCGCCGCGCTGGGCGCCGGTCTCTTGGCCGCGGCTTGCGGCCCGGTGGGCTGTTTCATCCTCTGGCGCAGACTCGCCTATGTCGGCGAATCGGTGGCGCATATGGGCCTGTTGGGCGCCGCGCTGGGGCTTTTGATCGGCGTGCATGCAGTGATCGGCACCGCGGCGCTGGCGGTGGCCGCCGCTTTGGTGATGTCGCGCGCCGCGGATCGCACCATTCCGGCGGGAACCTTTGTCGGCATCGTCGGCCATATGGGCTTGGCGCTCGGCTTCATCGTGCTCTCGCTGCTGGAGACCGTGCGGGCGGATCTGCTTGGCTATCTCTTCGGTGATGTGCTGGCGCTGACCACGGCCGATCTGCTCGGTATTGCTGCGGTGGGCACCGGCGTTCTTATCGGCATGCTTGTGTTGTGGCGGCCATTGCTGCGCAACGCGGTCGGCGGCGCCATCGCGGCGGCCGAAGGCAAAGGCAGTCCGCTGGCCCAGACCGCTTTCTTGGTCCTGACCGCGCTCTTGGTCGCCTTTGGCCTGAAAGTGGTGGGGGCGCTGTTGATTGTCGCTCTGCTCCTCATTCCACCCGCTGCTGCCCGGCCCTTGGCGCGCACCCCGGAAGGCATGGCGTTATGGGCGACGCTGATCGGCGCGGTTTCGGCACCTTTGGGACTTCTGGGAGCCTATGCCGCCGATGCCCCTGCTGGGCCTTCGATGGTGCTGGCGGCAGGGGCGTTGTTCGCCCTCATCCATCTTGGCGATGCTCTCATCGCCCGGCTGGCCCCGCATTAAGCTTCACACACGAAATTCGCTTCCGCTTTGGATAAAAAGGCGCGATAAATCAATTGGATCGGCGCGTGGCGCCGGGGGCTTTAATGATCTTTCGTGACCGACCCTTTGCTGTCTGGGGCTCTCCGCTCGTCACGCTGCTTCTTGCCCTGATCGTGTTGGGCACGGATGCGGGCGGGCTGGCGACGCGCCTGCGCGGCCTGCAATTCGACGCCTATTCCCGCGCCGACCCCCGCTTCTACGAAGATACCGCGCGCACCGGCCATCCGGTTCGGCTGCTCGAGATCGATCCTGCCAGCGTGGCACGCTTCGGTGCTTGGCCGTGGCCGCATGCGGCATTGGCCAGTGTGGTCGAGGGTTTGACGCGCCATGGCGCCAGTGTGGTGGTGCTGGTCGGGCGCATCGAGCGGCCCGATCCTTTGGCAGGACGCAATCTGGCCGGGCTGATTCCGGCGGGCCCTAGCTTTGATGCCGCCCGCCATACGGTGGAGCAGCTGCCCTCGCCCGACACCGCGCTGGCCACGGCCCTGGCCGGTACCAAAGCGGTGACCGGCTTTGTCTTTGACGCCACCGAAGCGGCCCATCCGCCGCAACTCAAAGCCGACATCGCGCTTGAAGGCGCGCGCAGTCCGCTCAGCCGTCTGCCCGAAGGCCAAAACGCAGCAGGCTCGCTGCCGCTGATCGAAGCGGCCAGTGCGGGCGTTGGCGCCCTCACCCTCGCCATCGATGCTGACGGACGGGTGCGGCGCATGCCGCTGGCTTGGCACTACGCAGACAAGGCCGTGCCGAGTCTGGACGCCGAAGTGCTGCGCCTGATTGCACCCGCGGACAAAGCCGGCAAGGTCGTGCTGAGAAGTGATGACGGCAATAGCGGTTTCCTGGGTGGCCTGCCCGGTGTGATGGCGGTGGAAACCGCTGCCGGTGCCTTGGCCACGGCGCCGGATGGTTCGGTTTGGCTGGCCTTTGCCGGACCCAATCCGCACCGCCTGATTGCTGCTTCGGCGGTGCTCTCCGAAGATTTGCCGACGAACGCGCTGGCCCATGCCGTTGTTTATATCGGTGATCCCAGTGAGCGCGCCTTGACCCCGAACGGCGCGCGGCCGGTAGCCGAAATTCATGCCGAAGCAGCGGAAAATCTGCTGCTGGGCAGTGTGCTGCGCCGCCCCACCGCAGCGGAACAGGGCGAGTTGCTCTGTCTGCTGCTGGTCGGGATTGGCTGCTCACTGTTGATTGCGCGGACCGGTGTGCGGGTGGCCGCGCTTGGCGTCGTCGCCGTGAGCGCCGCCGTCGCTTATGGCGCTTGGCATATTTTCGTCAGCCAGCATGTGCTGTTCGATGCGCTGGGGCTGGTGGTGGCTTTGGCGCTGGTTTGGGCCACGGGAGCAGTGGCGCGCGGTATCGAAATCTGGCGCATGCGCTCGGCCCTCAAACGCGCTTTCACCGATGTGTTGCCCAAGCGGGTGATCAATGTCATCGCCCGCCAGCCCGAGCCGATGAAGCTGGACGGCGAGACCCGCACCGTGACCTATCTGGCCTGCGGCGTGCGCGGCTTTGCCGAGCTTGCCTCCTCCTTCCGCGGCGATCCGGCCGCCTTCACGCGACTGATCCAGCGCGTGCTCGATCCTTTGATGACTCAAGCGCTGAACCATGGCGGCGCCATCGACCGCATGACGGCGGACGGCTTCACCGCCTTCTGGAATGCGCCGCTGGACGATCCCGAACATGCCGTGCATGCCTGCGAAGCCGCCATGGGGATGATGGAAGCCATCGCCCAGACCAATGACGTCATCACCCATGAACGGCGCATCGATGGCGTGGCGCTGGACCCGGTGGAGATCGGGGTAGGGCTGTCGAGCGGACCGGCGATTGCCGGCGGCTTCAAAGTGCACGGCCGCACCGCTTATTCGGTCAATGGCGATTGCGCCGCGCTGGCGGCGCGCATCCAGCAGCTTTCCGCCCAATACGGTCCGGCGGTGATCGTCAGCGAGGACACCCGCAAAGCGGCCGAGCGCGGTTTTGCCTTCCTCGAAGTCGATTACATCGCCCCCGAGCACCACGAAGACCCGGTCAAGCTTTATGCCATGCTGGGCAATCCGGTGATGCGGGCGAGCCCCAAATTCCGCGCGCTGGCCACCTTCCACGATCACATCTTCCAGTCGCTGCGCGACCAGCAATGGCAGAAGGCGCGCGAGCTGATCGCCCAGTGCCGCAAACTCTCCGGCGCCAGCCAAAAGCTGTACGACATGCACTTGGCCCGTATCGCCTATTTCCAGGAAAACCCGCCTGGCCCCGATTGGGACGGCGCCTTCCGCCAGATTTTGCAGTAGGCGACGCTCGTGCCAGCAAGGCAGGCGGGCAAAAGCGCCGCGCTCGAAAGGCTTTATCCCTTCGTTGCGGCCCAAGGCGCGCTAGGTTATAGCTGCCCGCTGCGCCGCACCCGTAGCTCAGCTGGATAGAGCGCTGCCCTCCGAAGGCAGAGGTCACAGGTTCGAATCCTGTCGGGTGCACCAG
>JARLIR010000024.1 GCA_031291635.1 Rhizomicrobium sp.
ACGCGCGGCGGCGGCAGCAAGCCTCAGCCGCGCAACAGCCTCTGGCGGCCGATCGCCGGTCCAGCGTAAACCACTATCCTCAGTTGGAGATTCGACATGGTCGATGACAATACACTGCGCGAAGACATCTCATTCTTGCGGCAAATGGCCGAAAGCGGCCGCAAAGGTCCGATCCTGGGTGGCATATTCCTGGCAGCGGCCGGCGTGGTCTTCGGGCTCGCCTGCATCGTCTCCTGGCTCGGCTACGAAGATATCCTGCCCATTCACGGCTGGGGTCAGTTATGGATTTGGATCGCCGCCTTTGCCGTTTTCTGGATCATCTGGCTGGTGTTGTTTCGGCGGATGCGTTCCGCGAACGACGCGCTGGTACCGGGTAACGCCAGTGCCACCTTTGGCGTCATCTGGGGCGTCTGCGGCATGGCCGTGATGGTCGCCTTCGTGGCCGTCGAAGTGGTGACGTGGCGCCTGAACGCGCCGGTGGTGCAGTCGGGTTTCGTGCCGATCATCTTTGCCTTCTACGGCGCTGCTTGGATGGCCAATGGCGCACTCGCCAAACGGCGTTGGATGATGCTGGCTGGCGTCGGATCATTTCTCTTCGCCATTGCCATCGCCTTCATGGCCAACACTACGACGCAAATTCTGGTGATGGGCGCTGGCCTCCTTCTCTTGCTGACCTTGCCTGGTCTCAAGCTGGTGGCGGACGAAGCGCACCCCAAAGGCCAACAATGAGCGACGACTTCGACATCAACCAGATCAATGACGTGATCCACGGGCGGTTGCGGCTGGGTGTGATGGCCTATCTGTCGGGCAGCGGTACCGCCGATTTCAGCGTGCTGAAGGCCAAGCTTATGGCCTCCGACGGCAATCTCTCGGTGCAACTGCGCAAGCTCGAGGAAGCCGAGTATGTGGTGATCGAGAAGACCTATGCCGGGCGCAAACCGCTCACCCGGATCGCCCTTACCGACAAGGGCCGCACCGCCTTCGTCGCTTATCTCGATGCCATCGAGAAACTGCTGCCGCCGAAGTAGCACAAAAGGAAAAGGCCTCCCGTACGCGGGAGGCCAGTTATTCCAGTTCCTGGGATTTACAGACAGCCGAAGGTGCGGGGGAGGGTTCTCCCCCTTATTGTCAGAACTCTTCCCAATCGCCCGCTGCGGCTTCCGCGGACGGGGCGGGGCCAGCATTGACGGCGATCTTTTCACGCTTGGGGCGCATGGGCGGCGCGCTGCGCTCAGGGCGTTTGCGTTCCGGCGCAGCCCGGTATTCGGATTTTGCGGCTCGGCCGTCTTCCGGCTTGATCACCTGACCGTCGACGCCATTGACCTTGAAGCGCGCCAGCAGGCCAGCCAGGTTCTCGGTCTCCTGCGCCAGCGAATGGCTGGAGGCGGTGGATTCCTCGACCATGGCCGCATTGCCTTGGGTCACGCCGTCGAGCTCGGCCACAGCGGTGTTGACCTGGGCCAGGCTGTTGGACTCTTCCTGGGCCGAGGCCGTGATCTCGTTCACCACCGTGTTGATCTCGCCAACCTGGGTGACGATGCGCTCCAGCGCCTTGCCCGCTTCCACCACAAGACCGACGCCTTGGTTGATCTTGGTGGTCGACATGCCGATAAGCGATTTGATCTGCTTGGCGGCGTCGGCGGAACGATGCGATAGCGCCCGCACTTCGCTGGCCACCACGGCAAAGCCCTTGCCCGCATCGCCAGCACGTGCCGCTTCGATACCGGCATTGAGAGCGAGCAGGTTGGTCTGGAAGGCGATTTCATCGATGACGCCGACGATCTGACCGATCTGGGCAGCCGACTTTTCGATTTCGTGCATGGCACCAACCGCGTCGGTGACGACAGCACCGGTGCGGGTGGCATCGTTCTTGGCGGTGGCGACGGCATCACGGGCGTTCAGTGCGCCTTCGGCCGTCTTTTTCACGGTCGCTGTGATGTTGTCGATGGTGGCAGCGGTCTCTTCCAGCGTAGCAGCCTGATGCTCGGTGCGGCGTGACATATCGTCGGACGCCTTGCTGATTTCGTTCGAGCCGCTCTGGACGTTGAACATGACCTGCCAGATGACGCGCAGCGTGTCTTCCAATGTGTGCATGGCGGCGTTGTAGTCGTTGCGCACTTTGGAATAGTCGCCCTTGAACTCGGCCTTGATACGGAAGGTGAGGTCGCCGGCGGCCAGATGATTGAGCGCTTCGGCGAGTGAGTTGACCACCGTATCGACGGCTTTGCGGGTTTCTTCTTGCTCGACGCGGGCCTTCGACAGATGGGCTTCGTTGGCTCGGAAGACTTCAAGCGAACGCACGATGGCGCCCAGCTCGTCGTTGCGCTGCATAGATTCGAGATCGACATTGGTGTTGCCGCCGGCCAGCGTTTCGGTGGCATCGGCAATTTTCTTGACATCCCGGCGCAGCATCATGGCACCAAAGAGGGCAAGTGCACCAACCAAGATCAGCGTGATGATGGCGGCTGTCGTGATTGATTCCTGCGTGGCCGTGGCGCTCGCTTCACTGGCGGCGGCCTGCGCATTGGTGCTCTCCTGGGTCAGCTTGACGAGCTGATCAAGGGTTTCACCCATCTGCTGGTAGCTTTTCTCGAAGGGGTCGACAAAGCTGACCGCCGCGGAGAAATCGGCTGTCATCATGCCGCCGACGAGGTCCACCGCGCTTTTGGTTTCATCGAGCTGTTTTTCCAGCTTGATCACCAGCGGCTTCTGCGTCGCCGACATTTTCGGCTCGAGGGACTTCAGGCTGCCCTGAATCGCGCCGAGGTCGGCAATCAGATCCTTGGTCTGCGCATCGAGCTTACCGGAATCGATTTTTCCCGCTGCGTGCGTGAGTAATATATAGAGTTCGCCATGTGCGATCTGGATCTTCTGCGAGATGTTCTTCATCTCCAGACTTTTCACCATCTCGACTTCAACGACATTGCGCAGCGCTGCCGTCGAGTCTTTCTGCGCATTGATCGAAACCAAAGCGACACCCGCCAACGCCACCAACGCAACCGTCGGTGCGAAAGCGATCTTTACGAGAAGTGGCATATCCGCCAGCCGAAATCCCATTACTGCCATTCCTTTTTTGTCAGCTTCCCCGGAGGGACATCCCCAAATTTTCCTCAGTCTGCGCATGAGAAGTTCACCACAGGATTAACGTGGCTTCACTTAGATGTCGCGCATGGCTGGGGCTGGGGCGGGCTGGGGCAAGGTGGAAAGGATTTCTTAAGCTTGTCATATTTGCAGTACGCTGATTGTTGGGCATGTCGACAAAGTTTTAATCAGTGGCGCTTAGCCTCCCTGATATCCGGCTAGAGACCGGCCACATAAATAGGGTGGGCAAATAATGAGCACGATGAGATTTGGCGTATTACTGGCTGGCGTAGCCGTGGCTGCCGTTTTGGCAATTCCAGCTGAGGCCGGAAGCTTGGCGGACCAATTTGCCAGCTGCGCGCAGAAATACTCGGTCAACAAGGCCGCGAGCGTGATGCTCGAATGTACCGCTGCCGATGGCAAGCTTTCCGATTGCAAAGTGATCGATGCCGGTGCGGTGTCTGGCGCCGATAAGGCGGCCATTTGCGTTGCGGATGCCCTGCCGGTCGGTTCGCGGACGGGCGCGATCAAGGTTCCGATCAAGTTCGACCCGAGCAAATAACGCGCAAATACGCCTTCAGCTGTCTGCCACAAAGACAAAGCGCCCCTTTTGGGGGCGCTCCGCTGCTTGTGTGTGTGAAGCTTAAGGGCCAGTTAGATCCACTGGACCTTCAGGACTTCATAAGACCGCGCGCCGCCCGGGGCTGCCACTTCCACCGTATCGCCAACGCTCTTGCCAATGATGGCGCGGGCGATCGGGGAGGAGATGGAGATGCGCCCATTCTTGGGCTGGGCTTCGAAATCGCCCACAATCTGGTATTTGCGCTGATCGTTGGTATCGACATCGATCAAGGTCACCGTCGCGCCGAATTTCACGGTCGCGCCGGAAAGCTTCGACACATCGATCACATCTGCGCGACCGATCTGGTCTTCCAGCTCGATCACACGCCCTTCGATGAAGGATTGGCGCTCCTTGGCGGCATGATATTCGGCGTTTTCTGACAGATCGCCATGGGCCCGCGCTTCAGCGATCATGGCGATCACCGAATGCCGTTCGACGTTCTTCAGCTGATTGATCTCCTCTTCAAGGGCTTTATAGCCCGAGGCGGTCATCGGAATGCGTTCCATTGCGTCACAAATCCTATGAATGGCAAAGCCTTTCCCTCCCGCTCCTGCAGGCCGAAAGGCGGCAGTGGAAAGGGGCCCGCTCTCACCATATGGCCATGATCGTCCCGGCCAAAAAAGGGGACGCCAAGTCTAGGGCGGGCGGGCAGGGACTGCAAGGGCACCTCGCCAAGGATTACCCGTGTCGCTCCATTAACCCCTTGTTAATCAGAAAGAAAATCTTCCGATTGCGATCTTTCTTGCAAGGGACGGACGTCCAGGGTCCCGGCACGCAGCGCCGCGATGGCCTGGGTAGCGGCGGCGGCTCCCGCCAGCGTTGTGTAATACGGCACCTTCATCACCAGCGCGGTGCGGCGGATCGACAGTGAATCGGAGATCGCCCGCGCCCCTTCGGTGGTGTTGAAGACGAGCTGGACTTCGCCGTTCTTGATCGCGTCGACCACATGCGGGCGGCCTTCGCGCACTTTGTTGACGATCTTGACCGCCAGGTCCGCCGCTTGCAGCACTTTGGCGGTGCCGCGGGTGGCGATGATCTTGAAGCCCATACTGATCAGGCTGCTGGCGGTCTCCACGATGTCGTGTTTGTCGGCCTCGCGCAGCGAGATGAAGACGGTACCGGCTTGCGGCAGCTTGGCCCCGGCACCGATCTGGCTCTTGGCGAAGGCGCGGCCGAAATTGGAATCACGGCCCATCACTTCGCCGGTGGATTTCATTTCCGGCCCGAGCAAGGTGTCGACGCCCGGGAAGCGCGCGAAGGGCAGCACCGCTTCCTTGACGCAGATGCGCGTGGTCTTGGTGCGCGAATGCGGAATCTCGGCCAGGGTCTCGCCCGCCATGACGCGCGCGGCAATCGCGGCGATGGGCAGATTAATGGCTTTGGCGACGAAGGGCACGGTGCGGCTGGCGCGCGGATTGACCTCCAGCACATAGATATCGCCGTTCTGCACCGCATATTGCACATTCATCAGGCCGCGAACCTTCAAGGCCCGGGCCATGGCGATGGTCTGGCGTTCGATCTCTTTGACCACGTCGCGCGCCAGGCTGTGAGGCGGGATGGCGCAAGCGCTATCGCCCGAATGGACACCGGCTTCCTCGATATGTTCCATGATCCCAGCGATGAAGACTTCGCCTTCGCTGTCGCAGATCGCGTCCACATCCACTTCCGTGGCGCGGTTGAGGAAGCTGTCGATCAAGACCGGATTGTCACCCGAGATACGGAACAGCTCACCGGATTGCACGGCCGCTTTGACCTGCTCGTCGCTGGTGGCGATCACCATGCCGCGTCCACCCAGCACGTAAGAGGGGCGCAGGATGACCGGATAGCCCAGCGCGCGCGCCGCTTCGATGGCTTCTTCGGCGTTCATGGCGGTGGCGTTACGCGGCTGCTTCAGATCTAGCTCTTGCAGCAGCACCTGGAAGCGCTTGCGGTCTTCGGCCAGATCGATGGCATCGGCGGAGGTGCCCAGGATCGGTACGTTTTCTTCCACCAGCCGGTTGGCGAGCTTCAGCGGCGTCTGGCCGCCGAACTGCACGATGACACCGGCGAGCGTGCCGTTGCTGCGTTCGGTTTCGATAATCTCGAGAACGTCTTCGGCGGTCAGCGGCTCGAAATACAGCCGGTCCGAGGTGTCGTAATCGGTGGAAACGGTCTCCGGATTGCAGTTGACCATGATGGTTTCATAGCCCTGCGCCGAGAGGGAGAAGGCGGCATGGCAGCAGCAATAATCAAATTCGATGCCTTGGCCGATACGGTTCGGTCCGCCGCCTAGGATGATGACCTTCTTGGCATCGGTCGGGCGGCTTTCGCATTCGGGCGTCAAGCCGGTCTCATAGGTCGAGTACATGTAAGGGGTGTTGGCGGCGAATTCCGCAGCGCAGGTGTCGATGCGCTTGAACACTGGGCGCACGCCAGCGTCCCGGCGCAGCTTCTGGATGTCCTTGGACGTCAGCCCCGTCAGCGTGGCCAGCCGCTTATCGGAAAAGCCCATCGATTTCAGATGGCGTAGCCCCGCCGCATCGGTCGGCAAACCGTTGGCCCGCACCTCCGCTTCGACGTCGATGATCTCTTTGATCTCGCCGAGGAACCAGGGATCATATTTGGTGATGGCATGGATTTCGTCCAGCGGCACGCCTTGGCGCATCGCTTGGGCTGTCAGCAAAATGCGGTCCGGGGTGGCGCGTCCCAGCGCTTCGGCGATATCGCTCGGATCGGAGGGCAGGGGCATCTCATCGAGGCCGGAGAGGCCGGTTTCGAGCGAGCGCAGCGCCTTTTGAAAGGATTCAGCGAAGGTCCGGCCGATCGCCATGGCTTCGCCGACCGACTTCATCGCGGTGGTCAGGTTCGGCTCGGCGCCCGGGAACTTCTCGAAAGCAAAGCGCGGGATCTTGGTCACCACATAATCGATGCTCGGCTCGAAACTGGCCGGGGTGACTTCGGTGATGTCGTTTTGGAGTTCGTCCAGCGTATAGCCCACCGCCAGCTTGGCGGCGACTTTGGCAATCGGAAAGCCTGTGGCTTTGGAGGCCAGCGCTGACGACCGCGAGACGCGCGGGTTCATCTCGATTACCACCATGCGCCCGTCGGCGGGGTTGACCGCGAACTGCACATTGGAGCCGCCAGTCTCGACGCCGATTTCGCGTAAGACCGCGATGGAGGCCGAGCGCATGCGCTGGAATTCTTTGTCGGTCAGGGTGAGCGCGGGGGCGACGGTGATGCTGTCGCCGGTATGGACGCCCATGGGATCGAGGTTTTCGATGGAGCAAACGATAATGGCGTTGTCCGCCTTGTCGCGCACCACTTCCATCTCGAACTCTTTCCAGCCGAGCACGGATTCTTCGATCAGCACTTCATTGACCGGCGAGGCGTCGAGCCCCGATTCCACGATCTCGAAGAATTCCTCACGGTTATAGGCAATGCCGCCACCGGTGCCGCCCATGGTGAAAGAGGGACGGATAACCGCGGGCAGGCCGACCAGATCCAGCGCTTCGAGGGCGTGGGTAAAGGCCTCCGGCGACAGCTCCATGATCGGATTGTTCTGCTCGTCGTAGAGGAAGTTGCCGGCCGAATCTTTCTTGTGGCGCAGATAGCCTTTAAGGGTCATGCCGCGCGGCACGTCGAGGCCGATTTTGATCATGGCCTGGCGGAATTGCTCGCGGTCTTCGGCCTTGTCGATGGCAGCCGCCGAGGCGCCAATCAGCTCCACGTTGTATTTTTCGAGAATGCCACGCTTGCGCAGCGTCAGCGCCGCATTCAGGGCCGTCTGCCCGCCCATGGTCGGCAGCAAGGCGAAGACCTTGCCTTCGGGCACCTTAGGCCGTTCCCGTTTGATGATCATTTCCAGGAAGGTGGCGGTGATCGGCTCGATATAGGTGGCATCCGCCAGCCCCGGATCGGTCATGATGGTGGCCGGGTTGGAGTTCACCAGCACCACCCGAAAACCCTCTGCCCGCAAGGCCTTACAAGCCTGAGCGCCGGAATAATCGAATTCGCAAGCCTGGCCAATGACGATAGGTCCCGCGCCGATGATCAGAACGGTATGGATGTCGTCGCGTTTGGGCATGGGCTTCGTCTCGTGCGCGCGTCTGGAGGCGCAGCAAAAGCCACGCCCGGTCCGGCGAAAATGCAGGTTAAGGGGACCGTCTAAAGCCTACGCCCCCCCGGCGCAACCCTTTGGGGGCAATATGTTGTGGGAAGGGTCCGCTGTGCCTCGCAGTTCCCAGCCATTGTCGCTAGAAGGGGCCCATGAACACCATTTCTGATCTTACGAGAGCCTATCATTTCGCCGCCGTCCGCCACCTCAGCCAGAAGCGCAAGGGTAAGGCGGGCGAGCCCTATATCAATCATTTGACCGAGGTCGCCGACCTCGTGGCGACTGCGACCGCCGGCGCTGACATCGACATCGTGATCGCGGCGGTACTGCACGACGTGTTGGAAGACACGCCCACCACCTCCGACGAATTGGTGGCGAAGTTCGGTCCGCGCGTGGCGGCCATGGTGGCGGAGGTCTCTGACGACAAGACCCTGCCCAAAGCCGAGCGCAAGCGCCTGCAAATCGAACACGCGCCGCATTTGTCCGAAGGCGCCAGGACCATCAAGCTGGCGGACAAGACCGCCAATTTGCGCTCGCTGAAGAAAAGCCCGCCTGCCGATTGGGAAGCGGCCCGCATCGCCGATTATGTGCAGTGGGCGCTGGCCGTTGGTGAAGGGCTGCGCGGCACCAACCCGGAACTCGAGCGCCTTCTCGCCGAGGCTGCTGCCGCAGTGGTTACGCCTTCGGCTTGAGCAAACTTTCCAGCGGCGGCGCATACAGGCCGGTGTGCTAGGGGCGCGTGGTTAGAGCCGAGACGTAGCGATAGCCGCAGTTGGAGACAACGTTTCGGCTGTCGAAGATGAAGTCGTAGCCATGAAGCGTGTGCATAAGGGCCGGATAGGCCTTAGGAAAACCAACACTGCGAGTCAGATTGAAGGTCGTGGCGTCACGAAAAATGAGGACGTAGGCCGTTCTCCAACTGCCGCGAGAGCCGGGGCTGCAAGACGTGATGATTGCCCTCAAATCTTGCCAGGGTTGTTGTTGATAGAGTTGCCAAGGTGTTGTGCGGGAATAGAAACCATCGGTGTTCGCACAATACTGGCTTTCGGCCACATAGAGAGCGGTAATGCTGCTTAGCGCGACACAAGCCCCAAGGATGATCTTTGCCCAACGTGTCGACATCAGCTGTGGCTGAGTGCCGAGCCATTCTTGCAAGGCTGGCAAGGCCATAAGGAGTCTGCTTCGCATCAGTGCGCTCGCAGATAACGTGCCGATGAGCAGTGGAACGATATTAAAGTCGCCAAAAACAGAACCTGCGAGAAACGTCCCTGCCGGGCAGGTGTAACGTTCCAAGGCGTCAAGGCCGTACAAGCCCGCAAAAAGGAGCGGTAGCATCAGGACGGCGGTGAGCCCTAAATCCGCGAGCCGCTGCAAGCCGCTTTGTTTGTCCGTCGATTTTCCCATCCCCCCCCATGAGAGAATTCTAGCGCAGCCTACTTCGCCTTCGGCTTGAGCAAGCTTTCCAGCGGGGCTGCGAACAGGCTGGCTTTGTAGGGCGGTAGTTTGAACGCCCAGGCGCTGGCGTGGGTGTTGATGGCGAGCGCCTCTTTGGCGGCGGCACCGGGCTCGCCACTGGCCATCAACCGCACCCAATGCTCGGTACCCACCGTAGCAATGTCGAGGCTGACGGTCACGCCATCGAAGCTGCGCACGATCATATGCGCGGCACCGCTGAAATCGACTGCCATGGCGGGCTTGATGTCGTCGAAGGCAAAATCACTCAGTGTCGTGGCAGCGCTGTCGCCTGCTCCGGCATAGGATAGTTCCCGCCCTTTGGGCAGCGGGGCGACCGAAAAGCTCTCGTCCTTGAGCGTCGCGCGCTTGATCGTGTAAGCGGGGCCGCTGGCGGGTTCCACGGTGATAGAGGCGATGCGGGCCCGATCGATGGCCACCACATTCTTGTCCATCCAATCGGCAGCATTGGTTTTGAGCTCGGCGGGGCTACGCACCAGCCAGCTTTGCTTGTCGCCCGCTTTGCGCACGAAGAGGCCGATGGCGTCGTCACCGCGTGGCACGGCCTTGCCGAGGATGATATCAGCCAAGACCTTGCCTTTGTCGCCGCGCAGCGTCACCGCCACACCTGCGCCGCTCGGCGGGGCATCCAGGCCGATATAACGATAAAGCTCAGGACTATCGGTTTTGGGTTCGATGGTCTCCAAAGCGGCCAGGGTCACCAGGGTCTGCTTCACCACCTCGAACGAGGCAGGATAATTGCTGCGGTCCGTCAGCACCCAGCCTTTGGCGGGCAGGAAGGCGATGTTGAAGGCACCGCTCTTGGAGGCAATGCGGATATGGGTGACGTCGCCCGCATTCAGCGCTTGGGAAAGCCCCGGCAGGAAGATATTGGCGCTGTATTTTGGCGCCACCATGGCTTCGCGATGATGCAAGGCGAGGAAGGCGAGCAGCACCGTCACCGCGGCCACGGCCGTCAGCGCCGCCAAATTGCGATTCCGGCTGGTATAGAAAAATTCGCGTAAGCTCATCGCCGTCTCACAACGGAATGGCGCGGGCACGGCGGCGGCGGCGCAGCCAAGCCAGAACCATCGCGAAAATCGCCACCAGCAGCGGCACTACGAGGATGTTGAGGAAGGCGAGCGTTCCGCCCAGCGCATCCACATCCTGGCGCAGATCATGCTGAACCTGCCGCAGCTGGGTGCGGATTTCGGCCAGCTGGCGCTTAAAGGTCTCGATCGCGGTCTGCTGTTGCGGTGTGATGCCGACCGATTTGCCGCCGGCTTGCCCGGTTTGCAGATTTTTCAGCTTCGCTTCGGTTTCGGCCAGCCGCGCCTTCAGCGCATCTTCCTGCTGCTTGAACTGGCGCTCGGCATCGGCCTGGATTTCTTTGACCCGAATAAAGGGCCGGTCGTTGGTGGCGCGGGTGCGCAGCGAGATCAGATCGCTCGAGCCGGTCAGGTTCTCCACTGCATTGACGACGAAGGCATCGTTGTTGGCGAAAGGCGCCGCAACCTGCTTGCCGAACATGTTCTCGATGCGAACCCAGAAGCGGTCGTCGAAGATATCGCTGTCGGCCATCACGATGACGTTGATGTTCTTGGCTTCCTTCACCGCCGCCGTCGCCGGATAAGCGGTCTTGGCCGGCCCCGTCAGGCGGGCGGCGATGATGTACTCCTGGCCGCTCGGTGCCACCATGCCCGCGATGCTATCGGGCGCAGCGGTGGTCTGCATCCGCATTTGGCTCACATCCATCAGCGCGGCTTGGTTGGACGAGCCCACCAGCGACGCAAATTTCGTAGTGGCGTTTTTCAACGGCCGCAAGGAGCCGACGCTGGCCAGATTGAGCACCTTCAGATTTGCCGCCACAGGATCGTCGCTGGAAAAATTCTCGTCGGTCAGATGCAGCCAAAGCGGGTAAAGCAGCGGCGGGCCATCGCGTGTCAACTGCACGCGTTGCGCCAGCTTCAGATCCGCGATCTCTTTATTGGTATTGAAGGCGATGCCCCAGGCTTGGAAGAGGCGGGGCATGGTGGAGAACGACGCTGCCGCACCCGGCTCGGCGCCACTGCTCGCCAGCTCCGAATTGGGGTCGACAAAAACCAGCGCCCGCCCGCCCTTCAGCACGAATTGATCGATGGCATAGGTTTGTGCGTCGCTGAGTGTGCCGGGATGGACGATCATCAGGACATCGGCATCGGCGGGAATGGCGGTGAAGTCCGGCGCCAACATCTCGGTCTGATAGGCTTGCGCCAGCTCGGCATAGATGGCGAAGGGCCGCGATTGGCCTTGCATCATGGCCTGCGGGCCGCCCATGCCGGTGTCGAGCGGCAGTCCCGAGAGGATCGCAAGCTTGTTCTTCTTGGGCGCCGAGAGGCGGTAGATCAGCGAAGAAATATCGTATTCCAGCAGCCCTTCGCGGTCGGGGGCGAAATAGGAAATGACCTCGCGCCCATCGATGCGGTTGGTGCCGACCAGGCCAAAATAGACGGTATCGCCGGTCTCCGTCGGCACGCCCGAAATGCCTGCCGCCGTGGCTTCGTCTTCGGCTGGCGTAAAGGGCTCTGGATCGACCTCTTCTAGAATGATCTTGCCATGGCTGCGGGCGGCATAAGCATGCAGCAGATCGCGCACGCGCCCGGCATAGGTGCGGGTCTGGGCATATTCGCTGGCAGTCTTCTTGGAGAAGAAGAAGCGCAGCGTCACCGGCTCGTGCAGATTGGTGATGATGGCGCGCGTGCCTTTGGCCAGCGTAAAGCGCCCGTTCTCGGTGAGGTCGAGCTTGGCGTTGGTGATGGCGGAATCGATGGCGATGTTGAAAGCCAGGAACACGGCCACGGCCAGCCCCAAGGCGGCAATCGCGTAACGGCGGCGGGAGAGCGGTTTCATGTCAGCCGCCCTTCTTCAGATCGACCACGACGACATTCGCGGCCAGGAACAGAGCGATCAGCGACAGGAAGAAAACAATATCGCGTAAATCCAGCACGCCTTGGGTGATGGCATTGAAATGCGTCACCACGCTTAGCGAGGCTACCGCATCGGTCAGCGCCAAAGGCGCCCAGGCATGGAAGACGTCCAGCACCATGGGCGCGCCGGAGACGGTGAAGAGGAAACATACCGCCACGCTGACCACGAAAGCGATCACTTGATTGTTGGTCGAAGCCGAGATGCAGGCGCCGATGGCCAGATAGCCGCCTGCCACCAGAAAGCTGCCGATATAGCTGGCGAAGATCACGCCGTTATCGGGCTCGCCCAAATAATTGACCGTCAGCCAGATCGGGAAGGTCAGCGCCAGCGCAATCCCGGTAAAGACCCAAGCCGCCAGATATTTGCCTAGCACCGTCGCCCACAGCGGAATGGGTAAGGTGAGCAGCAGTTCCATCGTTCCGGTCCGCCGTTCATCGGCCCACAACCGCATCGAAATCGCTGGCACCAGGAAAAGGTAGAGCCAAGGGTGATAAGCGAAGAACACCGACAGATCGGCGATGCCGTTGTCGTAGAAATGCCCGACATAGAAGGTGAAGGCGCCCATGGTGATCAGGAAGATCACGATGAAGACATAAGCCAAGGGCGTCGCGAAGTAACTGGCGAATTCGCGCTTGAAGATCGGCAGGACGTAGTGGAGAGCGGTTTTGAAACGGTTCATGGAAGGCACTCGCTACCTCCCCCTTGTGGGGAGGTCGGAGAGCGAAGCGATCCGGGTGGGGGTAAGCGGTGCAACCTGCCCCCCACCCGAAATGCTGCGCATTTCGGCCTCCCCGCGAGGGGGAGGCAAAAAGTGATGTTGGCTCGAATCTTCATGCCCGCGCTGCCTTGGCGCGGGCGGCGTCGGAGGTTGTGATGGCGCGGAAGACTTCGTCGAGCCGGCCGGGTTCGGCGTACAGCTCCTTCAAGGCCCAGTTTTCGCGGCTGGCGAGCTGGCTGACTTGTTCGATCAAGAGCGAGCCGCTTTTGGGGAAGGCGGTCAGCTGCACTTCGTTGCCTTTGGTCTTGCGTTCCACCTGGGCGACCCCGCCCAAAGCCTTCAGCTTGGCCAGCACGCCTTCGGCATCGCTCGCGGTCAAGGTCATGGTCACGGCGTTGTGGTAGCGCGAGCGGGCGAGGAGTTCGGCGGGCGTACCATCAGCCACGACGCTGCCGCGGTCGATGATGACGGCGCGGGTGCAGATCGCGTCCACCTCTTCTAAAAGATGGGTGGAGATGATGATGGCTTTCTCTGCCGCCATCGCTTGGATCAATCCGCGCACGGAATGTTTCTGATTGGGGTCGAGGCCGTCTGTCGGTTCATCCATGATCAGCACTGGCGGATCATGCAAGATGGCTTGGGCCAAACCGACACGACGTTTGAAACCCTTCGACAGGGTTTCGATCGGTTGCTCCAAAACGGGACCAAGATCGGTCTTTTCGATCACCGCGGCGACGCGTGCTTTGGCTTCGGCGCGGCAATAGCCACGCACTTCGGCGATAAACCCGAGAAATTGGCGTACCGTCATGTCGCCGTAAGCCGGCGCGCCTTCGGGCAGATAGCCGATCACAGCTTGCGCGGCGGTGGTGTCAGTCTCGATGTCATGGCCGCAGATCGTCACCCGTCCCGCGTCTGGCGCGAGATAACCGGTGATCATCTTCATGGTGGTGGATTTACCCGCGCCATTGGGGCCCAAAAAGCCCAGCACTTCGCCTTTGGCGACGCTGAGACTCAAACCCGCAACGGCCGTCACCGGCCCGAAGCGCTTGGTCAGTCCTTCGATCTCAATCATGCAAATTGCGACAATTCCGACGGGCAAAAATCCTTAGAGAAATCGCCATTCTCTAGCAACCCTCGAGAGGTTACGAATGTGACATACCCTCTGCCCAGGCCACGCGTGATGGAAACCCGACCATGATTCTCGATGCAAGGCTGGTGATGCGCACTGCTCTGGTGGGGACCTTGGCGCAGCTGGCGCTCGCCGCTGCGGGCCATTTTTTCCCCTGGATTGCAGGCAATCCGGCACTGTTTGGGCGCATGATGCTGTCGGCTTCAGCGGGCTACCTGTACGGGCTCGTACTCGGCCAAGGCTACGGCCGCGGCGCCCTGGGCGGCGCCATCGCTGGCGGGCTCTGTGTGGTCCCGGCACTGGTGCTGTCGGTCTTGCTGGGTGATTCGGAGCCCGCCGCGATGACCACGATCACGCTCATCGCCATTGGTACGGGCGCGGTCGGCGGCTGTTTCGGTCAGATGGGCGCGATTTTGCGCAAGCTCGGCTTCTAGACGCATCGCAAAAAAACCGGCGCGGCGTGAGCCGCAGCCGAATTCAATTTATTCCCCGTCGTCGTGGCCGCCTCAAGGGGGGCCGTGAGGGGAAATGGCATTATTCCATTTGCGAAGGTCTTGCCCGAACGCAAAAGAGGGGCGCGCGGCGGGAGCCGCGCATGCCAAGTTCAGATTAGGGAGAGAGGTCGGTTGGCTGGTCACAGGTCACCCCGGACTGGGGGGCTGGGGGGCTTGAAAGTCACGGAAGCAACACCGCTTCCCAACCAACCGACACCCAGTCTTATCTCCCCCCATCAAGGCGCGGGTTTGGTCCAAACGTGACGATTTGAAGGCGCATTGGCAAAAAGGTGCGGCAAGTTGTGCATGATGTATTTGTATTCATGACAAACAAAAAAGGCCCCAGCGGAAACCGGGGCCTTTCCTCAGATCAACTTCCCGCGATCAGCGGCGGCCGCCCATCAGATAGAGCAGGAACTGGAACATGTTGATGAAATCGAGATAGAGGCGCAGCGCACCGATGATGGCCTTCTTGCCCGCGACCATGTCGCTATCACCGTCGTAATACATCTCTTTGATGCTCTGCGTGTCATAGGCCGTGAGCCCGGCGAAAATGCCGACGCCCGCAACGCTCATGATCCACATCACCATCGGCGAGTGAAAGAAGATGTTCACGATACCGACGAGGAACAAGCCCCAAACGCCCATGATGAGGAACGAGCCCATGGCGGAGAGGTCGGTTTTGGTTGTGTAGCCGTAAAGGCTTAGTCCGCCGAAGGCCGCTGCCGTGATGAAGAAGACCTGCGCCACCGAAGTTGCGGTATAGAGCATAAAGATCGACGCCATCGAGATGCCGATCAGGCCAGCGAAAACCCAGAACGCCACTTGGGCGCCGGCGAGACTCATACGGTTGAGGCGCGCGCTAATGAACAACACCATGCCGACCGGGGCGAGGAACAAAACCCACTTCAACGGCGAGGCGAAGAGGGCATAACCAAGCTGGGTCAGCGCCAACCGGCCCGTTTCGGGGTCCGTTGTGGCAGACGCCGTGTAGACCCCGTAGGCCACCACTCCGGTCACCACCAGCGCCAGGGTCATATAGTTATAGACGCGCAGCATGTACTTGCGCAGACCGGCATCAATGGCGCCGGCCACAGCTGTCGGGCTGCGATAGAGTCGATTGGAATCAAAGTCCGCCATGGAAGTCCTTCCTTATCGGCCCGGCGCAGTCGCCAGGAGCCGTAACACTCCCCTTATATCAGATTTGGCAGGGCGATGTTCAAGGTCCTCCGCATCGACCTTGCCGCCCAATCGGGGTAAGTAATTGCGGGCGCTCGCTTCCTTACCGGGAATTCATGTTTAGAAAGCTTCTCTCCGTCGGCGGTTTTACGCTTCTGTCCCGGCTCACCGGCTTTTTGCGCGATGTGCTGATGGCGGCCATTTTGGGGCGCGGCGCCCTCTCGGACGCCTTTCTGGTCGCGTTTCGCTTCCCCAACTGGTTTCGCGCCATTTTCGGCGAGGGCACGATCAACCCCGCCTTTTTGCCGCGCTACGCCGCGCTGCATGCCAAGGGCGAACACGAAGCCGCCGCCCGATTCGGCGATGAGGTCTATTCCTGGCAGATTCTGTTCCAGGCTGTGCTGCTGATCGCGGCGCTCGCCGCCATGCCTTGGATCGTGCGCTTCACGGCCCCTGGCTTCATCGGCCATCCCGGCCAAGTGGAGCTTGCCACCACCCTGTCGCGCATCACCTTTCCCTATCTCATCCTGACCGTAGTGGTGGTGCAGCTCTCCGCCATGCTGAATGCCGTTCAGAAGTTTTGGGCAGCCGCGGCGTGGTCGAATTTCCTCAACCTCGCCATGATCGCGACGCTGCTCATGGCGGCATGGTTTCCCAATGCTGCTTACGCAGCGGCCTGGGGCGTGACGCTGGGCGGCGTCTTGCAGCTCGTCTTCATGTTGTGGGCCGCCTCGCGCGATGGCGTTTGGCTGCGGTTGCGTCTGCCGCGTTGGACGCCGCAGATCAAAGAATTCTTTTGGGCCGTGGGCGCGGTCACCTTCGGCACCGCCTCGATCACCATTCTGCCTTTCGTCGACACCATCATCGCCAGCTTTCTGCCCTCCGGCAGCTTGACGGCGCTCTATTACGGCGACCGCATCAACCAGCTGCCGCTGGGCGTGCTGGGCATCGCGCTCGGCACCGTGCTCTTGCCGGAGATGTCGACGCGGCTGGCCAAGGGCGATGTCACTGGCTCTGATGTGGCGCAGAACCGGGCCGCCAGTCTGGCGCTGCTGCTGACCTTACCTTTCGTCGCCGTATTTCTACTGATCCCCGAGACCATCATGCGGGCGATTTTTGCCCATGGCGCCTTCGACCGCCAGGCCGCAGCCCAAGCCGCAATAGCGCTGGCCGCTTATGGCGTCGGGCTTCCGGCCATGGTGCTGGTGCGGATCACGGCGGCCAGCTTCTACGCCCGTCATGACACCGGCACTCCAGCGCGCGCCACTGTCACCTCCATAGCCTCCAACATCGCCATCAAATGCGGGCTGGTGCTGGGGCTAGGCTGGGGCATCGGAGGCATCGCGCTCGGCACCGCGATTGGCGCTTGGGTCAATGTCGGCATGTTGGTGTGGTTCAGTAAGCGGGCCGGGCACCTGACCATTCAGCCCATCTTACGCCGGGCGCTGCTGCCGATCCTGCTGGCGGCGCTTTTGGCTGGGGCAGGGGCGCTCGGTGGTGTGTTGCTGCTTGAGCACCAGCTTCTTCCCATCAGCTTTCACGGCATGTGGCACGACATCGCCAGCCTCGGCCTCGCCACGGTATTGGGTGCGGTGGGGTATGGCTTTGCTGTGCTAGTCTTTCGCCGTCGTCTGCCTTTGGGGCGCTAACGATGCGGCTGTTCACGGCCTTGGCAATTCCGGATGCGGTGGCCGAAACGCTGTGGCCGATGCAAGCGGGCGTGCCCGGGGCGCGCTGGCAAAAGCGCGAACAGCTGCACCTGACCTTGCGCTTCATCGGCGAGGTGGACGGGCTCGAAGCTGCCGCTATCGACGATGCGCTGGCGCTCCTTTCCGCTCCCAGCTTTCCCTTGGCGCTGAAAGCGGTGGGTAGTTTCGGCGGCAAGACTCCGCGCGATCTCTGGGCCGGGGTGACGCCCAGCGAATCGCTGAACCATCTGCAGCGCAAAATCGAAAGCGCCCTACAACGCATCGGGCTGGAGCCTGACGGGCGCAAATTCGTCCCTCATGTCACCCTGGCGCGTTTAAAGGGGGCGGCGGGCAGCGTCGTGGCGGATTACCTGACCGATCACGCGCTCTATCTCAGCCCGGCTTTCCAGGTCGAAAGCTTCTGCCTCTATTCCAGCAAGCTGACCAGCGACGGCAGCCTCTACCGCATCGAGCGAGAATACGCCCTGCGGCTGGTTTAAGCCTCGCTTTCAATGCGCTCCATATCGTCGTCGGAGAGGCCGAAATGGTGGCCGATCTCATGCACCAGGACGTGGCGCACGACGGCACCCAAGCGCTCCTCATGCTCGGCCCAATAATCCAGGATCGGGCGTCGGTAGAGGAAGATCATGGTGGTATCCGGGATACCGTTTTCGCTGCCAACAAGGTCCGGCCCTTGGAAAAGACCGAGAATATCGAAGGGGTTGTCGAGGTCCATCTCGAGCAGGACGTCGTCCTGGGGGAAATCCTGGATCACGATGGGAACCGCTCCGCACAGCGCGCGGAAGCTTTCCGGCAGGGCGGCGAAGGCTGTGGCGGCAATGGCTTCAAGATCGTCCAGTGAAGGGGCCAGCATTCCGCTATAATCGCATGGCTCGCGCATCTTTTGGCTCGCTATCGTGTGCGCCGAAAGCTTAGCGCAAAGCAATGGAGCAAGCGATCCATGCCCAAAATCGACAGCGCCAGCCGTGACGCTTTCCTCGAGCAGCACGCCGCTTGGCAGCGCGTGGCGGACCACGATGCGATCACGCGGCAATTCCAATTTGCGGATTTCAGTGAGGCTTTCGCCTTTATGACCCGGGTCGCGTTGCTGGCGGAGAAGCTGGACCACCATCCGGACTGGTCGAATAGCTACAACAAGGTAGCGGTAACACTGTCAACACACGATGCCGAAGGAGTCACAGCTCTCGATATCGAAATGGCGAAAGCGATGGAAGCCTTCGCCAGTCGGCAGGCGATTTAAAGCGCGAAATAAAGGGTGATTCCGATGGTGAGCCAAAAGAGAAAACAGCCGGTCAGCGCGGCAGCGGCGCCGTGCCCCATGATCCAAGCCTCTAAAGGCGCGTTCCTGTCCTGAACATCAATGGTCGCCATTGTAGTAGTCCTTGTTTTTGCGACGATCGTTTTTATGCGACGCGATCAAGTTTACATAAGGTTCACAAAATTCCAATCGGTAGTATCCGTAACAGTTAGCAAATACTTGTGGTGCGTTTTGGTTTTCCACGCCGCTGCGATGGGCCTTTGGGATGTCGGACAAAAGCAATGGTTGTTCGTACGTCATTTTCGCCGGCAGTCGCGCGAGGCAATGCTCACCTCACGCTGGGCGTTCATTAAAGCCCGGTATTTCTGCACAACTATTTCATCTCCTCGCAGCGTTATGATTCAAAACAGACAATGGAAATATCGGTTTGTGCTGGCGATCTATGGCTAACGCTGTTCACATAATTGAACAGCCGCTCACGCCATGCGGGGGGCAGAATTCCTAACGAACGGTAATGGTCAGCGCGATCTGATCAAAAGTCTCGCGCGCTAGACGCGTGCTTCACCCGCAATAGAGGAGAAAATTTCACAATTGCCGCCCGTGTTTTCGTTCGCCTTGAGCTATCGTCAGTTGAGCGCAAGGGTGGCGAAAGGGCGAAGCGGTCCCCAACGCGCCGTCGGCTGCGTAACTCGGTCGCGCATGTCGCAGAGCCGGCCTTCGCGCCGCCTTGGGTCGGGCGACAGAGCTGCGCTCGGCAGTGTCGTCGTCCGCCACCGCAGATCCGAAAGGCGGGCCAATTCGCGCGTAACCGCGCACAACCTAGATGCGATATCATCCCCGTGAAAATGCGAAGGGGGAATGCATGATCGGTACTGTCTTGGGGGCGATACCGCCGGACCTCGTCATTATTGGCAGCATGCTTTTGACGATGCTGGTGTCGGTGGGGCTCAGCTATGTGGTGGGCGGCCAGATCTGGGTCGATCGCCATTCCATCCCGATTGATATCGGCAACACGCATAGCAGGATCAGCGGGTTTTGGGGCGAGGCTGCGATCGTCATACTCGGTGGCAGCGTCTTCATCATCGTCAGCCTGATGACACCAGCGGCGTCGCTGACGCGGCTGATCCACACCTATCCCTTCACCGTTCGTTGCATCGTCGGCGCCTGCATCGTGGTCTACGCCTTTTACGCCAGAAGCGTCGTGGTGGACTGCATCAAAAAGGAGGGCCATCGTGGCCGAGGGCATTGGCTGCAGCTGTTGGCGACATACATCGCCTACGCGCCTTATTCCATTTTGCTGTATCTCTCCGCGCTTTCGGTCACGGTGGCGCTGCTTGTGGAGTATGTCATCGAGTCGTCCCATTTGGCGGTTCAGCGCGAGGCCATCGTCCAGCATATGCGCCAAATCGCCGCCATTCATGATCCGGAAAAAATTCAGAGCGCGATTGAATTTTCCTACGGCAATATTCTCAGCACAGGCAACCAAGTCGCCTCGAGCATGAGCCCGGCCTTTATGATGATCGCGGTGATCACGTTTTTGACCATCTTCGTGACGCGCTCGCCGCTTCGTTCCGTCTTGCTGGTCGGTTCACGCCATGTCACGGAATACGTGACGATCGCGGCGCTGACATTGATCTTCGGCCTCACGATCATCACCTACTATTTCTCTTATGCTGAGCTTTCGTCCCAATCCTTACACGCTATAATGGCGATGCGTCCGAGCCTTCTTTCCGGCCGTTGGGAAGTTCTGGAGCGCTTCAACGAGGTCGTCGGTGATCTGGAACGCCGGCGAAGTTTTCTCGGTTTTGCAGGCATGGTTGTGAATGAAAGTGGCGTCTCGGTGATCGGCGTCGCCTTGCTGCAATGGGCCTTGGGAAATGTGAAGCTTACCAAAGCCGCCAAGCAGTCGCATGCTGCGCCACAGATGAATTCCGCTCCACAGCTTTAAGAGGAGAAACGCTTTGCTCATCCTTATCATCGTCGGCGCTTTCGTTCTGATCGCCGCGTATGTTGGCGTGGTGATTGCCGCCAATACGATGTCTCACGTCAGCGCCAAAGCGCTCCCGGTGCCGCAATTGGCCGGACAGGCGGCCGCGACGGCGCGCTTCAGAATTTGCTCGTGGAATTTGGGCTACGCGGGGCTCGGCGAGGAGTCGGATTTCGCGGTCGATGGCGGCAAGATGTTTCTGCCCCCGTCGCTCGCCGCCGTGCGCAAAAATCTCCAAGGCATTGTGTCGAGCCTGGAGCAGATTCCCGCCGATGTGTATTTGTTCCAGGAAGTCGCAAACCCGGGTCTGCTGACGCGTGGTGTCGATCTTCGCGGCCGTCTAGAGCAGGCGCTGCCCGCTTTCGTGCATAGCTTTGTCACCGACACGCTGACCCGTTTGGTCCCCCCGCCCATTCGCGTTCATCATGGTACGGAGATTTTTTCGCGCTTTCGGCTGGATGCTGCGCGCTTGGCACCCTTGCCGGGCGAATCCAGCGCCTTCTATGGCGTGCTGAAAAAATCCTACGGCATCAATATCGTGGAATTGACGGATGAGACCGGCGCCGCTTGGAGCCTGATGAACATTCATTTGGCCGCCTTCGACGAGAACGCCAGCGCGCGCAAAGAACAGATGCGGGTGGTTTTTGCCGAGGCGAAAAAAGCCTTCGCGCTGGGCCGCCATGTTGTCGTTGGCGGCGACTGGAATCTGATGCTGGCGCGGACGGATTTTCCCAACAGCACGGACCCGAAATATTTGTTCTGGCTCTTCGATTTTCCGCACGAGGAAGTGCCCGAGGCGTGGCAGCTCATCTGCGATAGCGCGACCCCGTCGGTGCGCACCAACCATCAACCCTATAAGAAAGGCGAGAATTACACCGCCGTGATCGATGGTTTTCTGGTGTCGCCGAATGTCGAAGTCCACGCGGTGCACACGACCAATCTGGACTTCCGCTTCACCGATCATCAACCGGTGAAGCTTGAGGTGTCAGCCCGCAAAGTCTAACGCCTTAGGTCTGGCGCTTGGCCCTTTCGATCAGGTCGTTGACCACGGACGGATCGGCCAGGGTAGAGGTATCGCCCATATTGGCGGTGTCGCCTTCGGCAATCTTGCGCAAGATGCGGCGCATGATCTTGCCGGAGCGCGTCTTGGGCAGCGACGGTGTGAACAGGATCACATCGGGCCGCGCGATGGGCGAGAGATGATCGGCGACGAATTTCTTCAATTCGTCTCCCAATGTGGATGTCACCGGCACTCCGGACTTCAAGGTGACGTAAGCGTAGATCGCCTGTCCCTTCACGTCATGGGGATAGGCCACCACGGCGGCTTCGGCGACTTTGCTGTTTTCCACCAGCGCCGATTCCACTTCCGCCGTGCCCAGGCGATGGCCCGCGACATTGATCACGTCATCGACGCGGCCAGTAATCCAGTAATAGCCGTCCTCATCGCGGCGGCAGCCGTCGCCGGTGAAATACTTGCCGCGATAGGTGCGGAAGTAGGTGTTGATGAAGCGCGCATGGTCGCCATAAACGCTGCGCATCTGGCCGGGCCAGGATGTGGCAAGGACCAGATTGCCGCTGACCGCGCCTTCCAAAACCGTCCCACTGCTATCAACCAGTTGCGGCACAATCCCGAACAAGGGTTTCGTCGCCGAACCCGGCTTCAAAGCGGTGGCGCCGGGTAGGGGCGAAATCATAATGCCGCCGGTTTCCGTCTGCCACCACGTATCGACAACCGGGCAGCGCTCGTCACCGACGACGCGGTGATACCACAGCCAGGCTTCGGGATTGATCGGCTCGCCCACCGTCCCCAGCAACTTCAAGCTGGCGCGTGAAGTACCCTTCACCGGCTCGTCACCATCGCGCATCAAGGCGCGGATCGCCGTCGGGGCGGTGTAGAAGATGTTGACCTTGTACTTGTCGATCACCTCCCAGAAGCGCGCGTTGGTCGGGTAGTTGGGCACCCCTTCGAACATCAGCGTGGTGGCGGCATTGGCGAGCGGCCCGTACAGCAGATAGGTGTGGCCAGTCACCCAGCCGACATCGGCGGTGCACCAATAGATATCGCCGGGGCGGTAATTGAACACGACCTCATGGGTGAAGGCGGCATAAACCAGATAACCGCCCGTGGTGTGCAGCACGCCTTTGGGCTTTCCGGTCGAACCGGATGTGTACAAAATGAACAGCGGGTCTTCCGCCTTCATCTCTTCCGGCATGCACACGGACGGCACCTTGGAAGAGAATTCGTAGTAATCGACATCGCGGCCGGGCTGCATCAGCACCTTGGCGCCGGTGCGCTTGACGACGATGACATGGCGCACATCCGGGCATTGGATCAGCGCCAGATCGGTATTGGCTTTCAGCGGCACCGTCTTGCCGCCACGCAGGCCTTGATCGGCGGTGATCACCACGGTGGAGCCGCAATCCTGGATGCGCCCGGCCAGGCTGTCAGGCGAGAAGCCGCCGAACACCACCGAATGCACCGCGCCGATGCGCGTGCAGGCGAGCATGGCAAACGCCGCTTCTGGGATCATCGGCATATAGATGGTGACGCGGTCACCTTTGCGCACGCCATGGGCGATCAGCGTATTGGCAAAGCGGCAAACCTCGTCGTGAAGCTGCTGATAGGTGATGTTGCGCATCTCGCGCGGATCATCGCCTTCCCAGAAAATCGCGGTGCGATGGGCGTGTTTTTCCAAATGCCGGTCGATGCAATTGACCGAGACATTGAGGGTGCCGTCCTCGAACCATTTGATGCGGAAATCATCCGGGTCATAGGAAACATCCTTGACCTTGGTGAAGGGCTTGATCCAATCGATGCGCTGGGCCTGCTCACGCCAGAAGCCGTCGGGGTCGGCAACCGAGCGGGCATACATCGCCTCATAAGTCTCGGCATCGATGAGGGCACGTTCGCGCCATTCCGGGCTTACCGGAAAAACCGTATCGACCATAATATGCGTTTCCCGTAGTTCATTTTGATTTGCTATAATTCCATTGTGGCGCTTTGCTAGGCAGCCTTCAAGCACCAAGGCGGGGGGCAAACGGGACGAACCGCGCGCCCAGCCAGAAGCGTGTAGACGCAATTTCCTACCGCTTTGCGCTGCAACAGGCGTAAGGATTGGGGGCAATCACCGGGTGTGCCGCATGCAGCTTCACCTTTCCGCTTGGCCCGAGATCGAGGCCTATCTGACGACCTCGAAAGCCATTTTGATCCCTATCGGGTCAACTGAACAGCACGGGCCGCTAGGGCTCCTCGGCACCGACGCCATTTGCGCCGAATACATCGCGCGGGCTGCCGGTGACGAGGGCGGTTTTCTGGTTGGCCCCACCTTCAATGTCGGCCAAGCCCAGCATCACATGTCCTTTCCCGGCACCATCACTCTGCGGCCCTCCACCATGATCGCGGCGATGACGGATTGGGCCAATTCGCTGCGCCACCATGGCTTCGAGCGGATTTATTGGCTGAACGGCCATGGCGGCAACATCGCCACTATCAATGCCGCCTTTGCCGAGATCCACCACGCCACCAGCTTTGATCAATCCGGCCAAACCCACGCTTTGCGCTGCAGCCTGCGCAATTGGTGGGAGTTGGCGGGGGTGACGGAGCTCATCCGCTCGCTCTTTCCCAGCGGCGAGGGCAGTCACGCCACGCCGTCGGAGATTTCGGTGACACAATACGCCTGTCCGGGCACGGCAAAGAGCGCCGAGATGGCAGTCAAAATCGCCCCCAGCGGGCCGATCTTCGATGCCGAGGATTTCCGCCGCCGCTACCCCGATGGCCGCATCGGCTCCGACCCGACGCTGGCCAATCCCGAAGCTGGCAAAAAACTCGTCGACACCGCCGTCCGCGCCCTGGTGCGAGAATTCCAAATGTTCACCAAGGGGTGAGGTTCTAACTCGCCACAGCCTTGGCGATGCCTGCTGCTCGGATCGACAGCGCAGCATAGACGCACAAAAATACCGTCGGTACCGCCGACCAGTGGCCGTACAGATAGGTCTCGCGCAAGATTTCCAGCGCCAGCAGGATAGCGACGCTTGCCACGCCGGTATAAATCCAATCGTGCATCGGCATATCGCGGCGCCAGATCCACAGCGAAGCGGGCAGGGGC
>JARLIR010000191.1 GCA_031291635.1 Rhizomicrobium sp.
GACGATTTCGCTGCTGACCGTTAGCCCCGCGATGTTATAATTGTACAAGCGCCACCCCGGTTGCAGCTTCACTAGATGAAACCAATCATAAGAGCTCCCCAGGTGAGTTCAAGGGACGCTCAGAACCACCCAAGCTGGTAGGATTGGTAAGCCCAGCGTTGCTCAGCGGCTCGGACATTCCGTTACGTCGCTAATCGCATAATATGTTTTTTAGAACATAGCGTTAGTGGTTTTTTCGAAGCACTTTGAGCGGCCTGACGAGGCAGAAATGATGCCCAGCGCGGGGTGGCGGAGTTCGGCTCGACCAAGGCGATCCGCGTGGATAACGGCCCTAAGTATATAAGCCAGGAACTCGATCTATGGGCAGACATGAAGGGCGTAACGCTCGACTTCAGCCGCTCAGGCAAGCCTACGGATAATACCTTCATTGAATCGTTCAACGGCGAGTTCCGCGCCGACGCGCACTGGTTCACCAGCATCGAAGAAATGCGCCAGATTTGCGAGGACTGGCATAACGAACTTCGTCCACACAGCGCGCTCGGCAACAGTGAGTAGCGCCAGCTTACGAACAGCGATGGCGCAGATGAATTGCTCAGGGCACCATGGCCCGTCCTGAGCGGCATGGCCTGGAAATTGGCCAGCGCCGTGGTCCAAGGTTGGGGAGCGGAGCAGACTAAAATTCGTAGGCCGCGCCAAACGTGACCGTATGACCGCTGCGTGTGACGACCTCGATGCGTTTGGCGGTGACATCGGTATATTGGATAATGGGTTGGTCGGTCATATTGATACCTTCCACAGTCGCCTTGAGATGATCGCTGAGGCGGTAGTGAACCGCGAAATCGACATTGCTCGTGGCTTCGAAAAAGCCACCAATATTGCCATAGGTACCTGCGCCGTCGCAGTATTTGCCGCGATAAGCCTCGGAGACTCGGATGCTCCAATCATTGCTTTCATAATAAAGCGTGGCATTAAACGACAGTTTGGAAAGATTGGGGAGCGGCAGTGACACAGACTGACCGTTGAATATCACCGCACTGTTGCCGTCGGCATAAGTGAGATTGGCGATCACACCAAATTGGTCAAAGGGCGCCGGCAGAAATTTGAAATCCCGCTGCAGGGCCGCTTCCAGCCCGAGAAACGAGGCACCTTTGGCATTTACCGGCGTGGTGACATTGTAGGGAACGTTGGGGTCTTGATGCGGCAGCAGGAAGGATAGCGGATAGCCAGTCTGGCTATAAGGCATCAGCGTGGTCGCCGTGGTGATGACTTTCTCCATATTCTTGTAGAAAACCCCGACCGACATATAGCTCGCCCCCTCGTCGTAATATTCGAGCGAGGTTTCCACGGCATCGGCGCGGAAGGGCCGCAAATTGGGATTGCCGATCGTGAGCGAGCCACCGAACGGGGCTGTGGAGAGCGTGCCCGCTGCTGCCAAATCGGAAAGCGCAGGGCGGGAAATGTTGCGGTTGGCGCTGAAGCGCCACAGAATATTGTCGGCAACTCCGATCACGACATTGGCCGCGGGCAAGACATCGCCGTAACGATAGCTCACCGAGACCGGGGCAAGGCTGGTGCCGTTGTTCAAGGTACCGCTGGAGGTGAGCCAGGTGGTGAAGCTGCGCAGGCCGAAATTGGCCCGCAACGCATGGCCCAACACGGCGCCATCGACGTTGTATTGCAAAAAGGCGGCCAGGCTGTCTTCGGAAATACGATAATCCGAGCCTGGCACATTATAGGAGGGGTTGAGGTCGCGTGTCTGACCAATCGTGGCATAGGTGCGCCCGACATCGCCCACCACATAGGGCGCCAGCGTGTTTCCGGAAAAAACGACTTTATCCGCAAGCGGAATGATCTCGTCGGTAGGATCGTTGTGAAACTCCTTATCGGCGCGCGACCAACCGCTGTTGCGAAAACGCTTGTAGGCCAGCCCGGCGGAAAGCCAGCTCCCGTCTTGCGGACGCCATTCCAGCCCGAGTTTGGCGTTGATGTATTGGCTGGTGATGGCCTGCTCTTGGGTATCGAGACGCATCAGATTCCACTGCGCCGGATCGGTCAGATCGCCGCCATAGGTATTCACTGGATGATTGGCTGAGGTGTAGTTGAAACTGAAACTACGATCCTGCGATTCCAAAAATACTTTGTCGAAGACCGGCAAGCCATAGGCCGAACGCGAAATGCCAATCAGGCCCGTGATAGTGAGACTTTGGCTAAGCACGGCGCGGCCATTGAGAACCGATTGGTAAAAATCGGTTGCGTCCCGCATCTGGTTGGATTCGCTACGCAGATCGACATGGGAAAACTGCGCCGCCACCACACTGTTACCCGCAATGCTGACCGCTTCAAGGCGCTGGGTGCCGGTAATGTCGGAGGTCAGGCCATTGCTCCCCGCCGCGGCCAGCGCGTAATCGCTGCGGTGGTTCGACAAATGGCCATAGAGCGTATCGAGCACCAATTCGAAATGATCGCCGGGACGATATTCCAAGGAGGTTGAAACGCCGATGCGAACGCGATGGTCGAACCAGGACGAATAGGTTTCCGCGATCGGCATAAAGGGCTGACTCGCCAAAAGCGCCTGCGTATCAACGCTGCTCACACCGGGGCCGATATTGGCGGCGCCCATTGCCACTTGATGCCAACCCCAATTGCGATAGCCGTATTCGACCGAGTTGGCGGTGGAAAAGGCAACCGCCAGCAAGGCGCCGAAATCACCCCAGCGGTTGGAGATGAGACCCGCCACATGCGGCGTGGCGGCCTGATCGCCGCTATTGGACATCGCCTTGGCCGACAACGCAGCTTTGAATCCGGAAAAATCGAAAGGCCTGGCGGTGCTGAGTTTGACGGTACCGGCAATGCCGCCCTCGTCCTCATCGGTGGCGTAGGATTTCACCACACTCACAGCACTGAACAATTCCGAGGCAAAGAGGCTGAAATCGAAGGCGCGCGTGCGGCTCACCAGACCACGATTGTCCATGCCCGAGGCGGTATTGCCCAAGACCTCCATGCCGTTGAGCTGGGTGCGCGTGAAATCCGGCCCCAAGCTGCGTACCGTGATCTGGCGGCCTTCACCGGAATCACGCGTGATGGCAACGCCGGGAATGCGCTGGAGGGATTCCGCCAAATTGATATCGGGAAATGCCGCGATGTCTTCGGCGACGATACTGTCCTGCGACACCACCGCGGCATATTTGAGATCGATGGCGCGCTGCAGGCTGCCGCGATAGCCGGTGATGACAATTTCTTCGGGCGGGATTTCCGCCTGTTTCGGCAGCACGGCTTCGGGGCTGGCATGTTTCAAGATATAGCCGCCAGCCAAATATTCAGCGCGGACCGGAAGGCCTTTGAGCAAGAGGGCCAGAGCCTCATCCGTGCGCATGGTGCCACGCACGGGTGGGCTCTTGAGGCGCGTGGTATTGACCGCTGTGATGATCTGCACATCGCCCTGTTGTGACAACGCCTGGATGGCGCCCGTCAGCGTGCCCGCGGCGATCACAAAACTATGGGCTGTATCCGGTGCGGTTTCGCCCAAGGCTGCGGCAGAAAACGCAATGAGCGGCAGGGCACAATGAAGGAGCCCTCTCATGCATCGTGCCACCACGGCACGAGAAGCCGTTTGACTTCCCACTACACTCGCTCGTCTGCTTGCCCCAGTTGATGTGGCAAACCTTAGCGGTGGTGCGTGTCACAAATGTTATGGACGAAGATGGAGTGTCCTGTCGCCCTCGCGTCCATAGCCCTTAACCGCGATTTTGTCGGTATAAAACGACAGCACAGCATAAGACGTCTCTTCGGTATCGAGCATGCCTTTCAAATTCAGGCAATGAATGCCCGAAACGACGCCATAATTTCCGTCATGGTTGTGGCCATTGAGCCAGAGCTTGACGCTGGCATGCGGCGCGATGTGCGAGATAATGTCATTCGCGTTCCACAAATTGTGTGGATTTTCCGGTGCAATCGGGAAATGACAGAAAAGCGCGACCTTCTGACCGGCGTTATCGGCGGCGGTGAGGGTCTTGTCCAACCACAGTAATTGCGCCGGTCCGATGCCGCCATCCCAAGTCGGGGCATTTGGATATTTTCCCGCATGGATTTTCCGGCTTTCAAGATCTTCGGCGCTGCCTGCGGGCCAGCCGTAGGTGGATAGGTCGTTGCCATCCAGCACCACAAACAGCCAGCCCTTATGGTCAAAGCTGTAATAGCGCCCAGGCATGCCGAGGCGCTGCGGCAACAGCCGTTTCCTCTCTTCCGGCACAGCGAAATCGTGGTTACCCAAGACAAACCGCACAGGACAATTCAGCTTGCCGATCAACGGCAGGACGGTGCCGTAGCTTTTCTCGTCCCCATCTATGAAATCACCGAGATGCACGGCGAAGTCGATACCGACCGCGTTCAATGTGGTGACGGCTTGTTCCAGTTTTGCGGGCGTGCGGCGGTACATTCGAGCACCCGCATCCTCTTCATCGGCATATTGCGCATCAGCGATGGCGCCAATCCGGAACATGACAGCCTCCCGGTCCTTGGCCGCAGCCCGCGTGATGCCCACCACTGCCAATGCAGCAGATAAGCCGATGAGTTGTCGCCTGTCCATATCAAGGTCCTTCATAATGAAACAGCCCCGGTCTTTTGAACCGGGACTGTTCCACGAGAGTGTGACGAAATTCGCGAGGGGCGCAAATCCCGTCACTGGGAATTAGAACTCGTAAGTGGCACCAAAGGTGAAGGTCGAACCGCTCGTGGTGTTGACGAGCAGACGTTTCGCGGCGATGTCGGTGTATTGAATGATCGCCTGATTGGTCAGGTTGATGCCTTCGACGACGAGTTTGAGGTGGTCGTTGAGGTTATAATGGCCGGCAAAATCGATATTATCGGTGGGTTCGATGCCGGTGCCGATATTGCCGCCGCTGCCACCATCGGTGAGATAGCGGCTGCGATGGGCTTCGGAAAGACGCACACCCCAGCTATCCGTTTCATAGTAAAGGGTGACGTTGGCCGAGAATTTGGAGAGGTTGAAGAGCGCCAGGCTCTTGGTGAACTGGCTCGGGGTTCCGTAGTTGTAGATCACACCGTTGTTGCCATCGGCATAAGTGACGTTGCCAGTTACACCGAGTTTGTCAAAAGGTGCGGGCAGGAAGTCGAAATCCTTCTTCACAGCCGCTTCAAGACCGGCAATGTGCGCGCCACGACCGTTGACCGGGCGCGTGTAGTTGAATTTGGTGTCCGGCTGTTGTGTCGGCTGCAGCAGCGACAAAGGATAACCAGTGGTATTATAGGGCACCACCGAATTCTGGGAGGTGATCATGTCTTCCATGTTCTTATAGAAGACGCCGATCGAGGCGTAACCAGACTTGCCCTGATAATAGTCCAGCGAGGCTTCGATGGAATCGGCCAGGAAGGGCTTGAGATTGGGATTACCAGCCGAGATCGAACCGCCGATGGAATTGGTGGAGTTGGTCGACACCGAACCGGCCACCGCCAAATCAGTGAGCGCCGGACGGCTGAGATTGCGGCTGATGCTGAAGCGGGCCACCACCTCATCGCTGACATCAAGAGCGACATTCGCCGCCGGCAGGAAGCTGTTGTAATGATGGCCAATGGCGACCTGGACGCCATTTTGCAGACCCGCCGATACGATATCGGTCGAGAAATAGCGCAAGCCCGCATTGGCCCGCAGCGGCAAGCCAAAGACATCTGTGTGCAGGTCATACTGGACATAGCCGGCGAGGGTTTTTTCCACCACGGCGTAGTCGGTGCCGCCGGTCGTCGGCAAAGATGACAGGTCGCGGTTAAAGCCCATCAAGGGGTCCACTGTATCGGGATTGCCCGTGATGTAATTCAGGGTGGTGTCGTGCGGCACCGTGCCCTTGTTGGAATCGGCAATGGCCGTGTCCAGACCCAACGGCGCATTGTTGTAGAATGTTTTGAGGTTCCGGTTCCAACCGCGATTGAGGAACTTCTTATACGAACTGCCGAAGGTGATGTTCGAGCTAGAATCCACCGCCCAATCGAAGTCCAGTTTCGCATTGTCATAATCGCTGACAATGCCCGTTTCCTGTGCGTCCAGACGCATCAGGCCCCACTTGGTGGGATCGGTCGTATCAAAATCATAACTGTTGCTGGGATTATTCTCATCGCTGTTGTCATAACCGACGGTATGGTTTTTCGTTTCCATGAACACCTTGTCGAACACCGGCAAGGAATATTCCGAACGCGAGTAGCCGACGGCCAGCTTCGCCTTGAAGGCATTGGTGATGTCGTAATGACCATGCACGATGGCTTCATAGAAATTCGTGGAATCGTTCATGGCATTGCGTTCGCTACGCAGATCCACGCCCGAGTATTTTGCGGCAACAAGGGTATTGCCTTGGATGGTGTCCGAAAGCAGAACCTGCGTGTTTTGGAAAGCGGTGGCGACACCCGTGACGCTACCCGAAATGGCGTTCGTGCCAGCGGCGGCCAGGGCGTAATCGTCGCGATGATTGCTCAGGCGACCGTAAAGCACATCAAGATCCAGACCGAATGCGTCGCTGGGTTGATATTGGAAAGCGCCGGTAAGCCCCAGCCGCTCGCGATGGGTGTACCAGGTGGAATAGGTGATCGCTTGCGGCACGAACAGGCTGCCACTCTGCAACAGTGCGGAATCCGAAGCGCTGACACCAGGGCCGATGTGGGCTGCACTGATTGTGGCCTGACCCCAGCCCCAATTGCGGTAGCCGTATTCGTTGGAATCGTTGGTGCTATAGGCCGCGGAAATCAAGGCGCCGAAGGGGCCCGAGCGATCCGAGATCATGCCGACGATACGCGGGGTGACCGAGACTTCGTTGGTGTTGGTCATGCCCTTGGCCGAGACCACGGCTTTGAAGCCATCGTAATCGAAGGGCTTGGCGGTGCTGAGCTGGACGGTGCCGGCGATGCCGCCTTCATCCTGATCGGCGGCCCAAGATTTTTCCACGGTGACGCGGTTGAACAACTCGGACGCGAACATGCTGAAGTCAAAGGCCCGGGTGCGGCTGATGTTGCCGCGATTGTCCATGCCCGACGCTGTATTGCTCAGCACTTCCATGCCATTGAGCTGCGTGCGCGTGAAATCGGGACCGAGGCCGCGCAGCACGATCTGGCGACCTTCACCAGCGTCACGCGTAATGGCAACACCCGGAATGCGCTGCATCGATTCCGCAAGATTCAGATCAGGAAAAGACGCGATATCTTCGGCCACGATGCTGTCCTGCGAGCCCACGGCGTCGCGCTTCAGTTCAAAGGCCTTCGCCAAGCTGGCGCGATAGCCGGACACCGTGACGGTTTCTTGTGCAGCCGCGTCTTGCGCGCTGGCTGCCGTTAGCGGCAACAGAACGACGGTCATCGCCGTCGTCATCAACCAAACAGATTTTCCAAAACGCATGGCTTAAAGCACCCCTCATTCGATTGGCCCGGCACAATCGGCCGGCTCGAATGGGGGAGCTTAAGAAGCAGTGAGTGGGGACGGATTTGACCCGTGAATTTTTCACGACAGGCGCGCGAAGGATTGATGTCGCTGCTTATTCGTGCCGACGGCGCAGCAATACTTCGTGATCACGCTTGTCCGTTTCGACGTCGAGAAGCGAAGATATCTGCTTCAGTGTTTGTGCGGTATTATCGAGTCGAAAGCGGCCACTCAGCTCAACATCGCCCAGCGAACGATCGCTGATTTCGATCTTGTCGTTGGTATAGCGATTAAGCCGCGCGATGACGTAAGTCAGCGGCATGTTATCGGCTTCGAGCCAGCCCGTACGCCAATTGGGATAGGCATCCGGCGCGAAGTTGCCGCCGGTGATACCGCGCTTGGGATCGAGGAGAATCCACTGCCCGCCGCTGACGGCACGATGATCGGTGCCCAGGCCGTCAACCCTTACGGTGCCTTCATAGACGCGGACTTCCACCGCATCCCCAACACGATCAACGCCGAAGCGCGTGCCAACCGCCGTGACTGTGGCGTTATCGGTCACGACTCGGAAGGGCCGGGCTTTGTCCTTGCTCACCTGGAAGATGGCTTCGCCCTTCGACAGATTCAGGAGCCGACCATGCTCCGAATAGGAGACGGCAATCCGCGTATCGGCATTGAGGTAGACGACCGATTTGTCCGCAAGCGTCACGGTGCTGCGCTCGCCTGTTTTGGTCGCGAGGATTTGCGGCGTTGGCGCGATTGCAGGGGCTGGAGGCCGGAGCAGGACGATTGCCACCACACCTGCCGCCACTGCGGCGCCAAGCAGAATACCCCAATTGGCTTTGGGGGCAAACAGGCGCGCGAGCCAAGCGCCGGGATGAGGCTGTGATGTGCTCGTCGCTTCGGAGGGCAGATCCGCGGCAGCCTCCAGCAAGGCCACGTCGAGCATGGTGCGGCGCATGGTGTCATAAGCGCGGGCGTGCTCCAGATCGGCCGCAATCCAGGCATTGAGCTGACGGCGTTCGACGGGCGTCAGGCTCTCAAGCCGATCGCACCAATCGGCGGCAGTTTCCAGGATTTCGTCCCTTGGGGCCTTATTGTTCATGGCTTGACCCTTTGACAGTGCCCGATTGAACGGGGCTTTCGAGCGCGTCGTTCTGGTTCGTAACCTCGACCATGGCGCGCAGGAGGTGTTTCTTAACGGCTTCGAGGCTGAGATTCATGTCTTCTGCGATTTGGCCCCGTGATTTGCCTTCCAGATGCCGCTTAACGAAAACGGCGCGGCGAACCGGCGGCATGGCGAGGAGAACGTCCCGGAACAGGGCCATTCGTTGCTTGTATTCCAGTACTTGGTCGCCTCGCGGCGCGGTGCATTCAAATTCGAGGTCGCCCAGTTCGGTTTCTCGTCTGCGTTGTCGCGCCCGGGCGAAAATCACGGTATCCGCAATCCGGTAGGCATAGGCCATGGGGTCATCGATCGTCTTTTTCCGGGTCTGTTCCAAAAGGCGCAGCAGGGTTTCCTGCAGAACGTCTTCCGAAGAGGCCGGGTTGCGGTCGCGCCGACTGATATAGGCCAATAGCCTTCGCCGCACCTCTGCCGACTGAAAAATGCCATCGCTCATGCCGCTCAGAGTTGCCCCCTGTGTCATTGGAAGATGCCTTACCACGGGCGATGGGGACAGATCGCCCAGTAATTTGTCGAAAGAAAGCGGCTGACTATTGCTGCGCTCGCAGCGGCGCAGCAATTGCGCATGCCCAAAAGGCCAAACACAATCCCCCCGCCCCGGCCGGCCAATCCTTCCAGGCTGAAGAACGTCGCCGCGCTAATCCGCGTCTTGTGGCAAACCTTGGTGATTGGCGTCCCATCGTCAGCCTGCCGTCGGATTGGGACAGAGTTGATATCCCCACTCCGTTCACGCCGACCGTGTCAGGCCCGGTCTTGATCGAGAACGCAACCGCAGCGCCGATCAATGCACGCAGTTTCGTAGTGCCAAGGCGGACTCGAATTAGTTTGACAAGTCATTGAAATTACATTGGAAATTAGAGCAATAAAATTACTGATTAGCAGAATAACAACGATTTTCTGTTATTGGTTGTGCACCACTGCAGCAACGAGTCAGGCGATATTCAGAGAAGTTCAGCGTACCGCCCTTCGCCGCAATATGCCTGAAGCTTTGCAAGCAGCTCGCACACAACACAGCGCCTGCACCTTTGGAGCACAAACGAGCCCATCTTTGGCACAGGGTTCAAATGGCCTCTACCGTCATGGCGATGCCCATGCCGCCGCCGATGCAGAGCGTGACAAGCCCGCGTTTGGCATTCCGCCGCTGCATTTCGTACAGCAGGGTCACCAGGACCCGCGCCCCCGACGCGCCGATTGGGTGGCCCAAAGCGATGGCACCACCGTTGACGTTGACCTTGGACGCATCGAAATCCAGCTCGCGGGAAACAGCAAGCGCTTGTGCCGCAAAAGCCTCATTTGCCTCGATCAGATCGAGGTCGGCAACACTCCAACCCGCCTTGGCAAGCGCTTTCTTGCTGGCGGGAATCGGACCGGTGCCCATCACAGCGGGATCGACGCCTGCCGTCGCCCAAGAGACAATGCGCGCCAGTGGCGTGATGCCCAACTTTGCCGCATTGCTGGCGGTCATGACAACCAGAGCCGCAGCGCCATCGTTGAGTCCCGAAGCATTGCCTGCCGTGACGGTTCCGTCCTTGGTAAAGGCTGGGCGCAATTTTTCCAGACCCTCCATAGTCGTGTCCGGCTTTAGGTACTCGTCCTTGTCGACCACGCTGTCGCCCTTGCGGCCCGCAATCGTTACCGGAGCGATCTCCTCCAAAAAACGCCCGGCACTCGCCGCCGCGGCCGCCTTGCGCTGTGAGAGGTAGGCGCAAGCATCCTGATCGGCGCGTGTGATGCCGAATTTCCGCGCCACATTTTCGGCCGTGATACCCATGTGATAATTGTTGACGGCATCCCAGAGGCCATCGGTGACCATCGTGTCGATCAATTCGCTCGAGCCCATCTTCGTGCCGGAGCGCAGATGCACCGCGTGTTTGGCTTGGCTCATCGACTCCTGCCCACCAGCGACCACGATAGCGGCATCACCGGCCGCAATCGCCTCGGCCGCCATGGCTACAGCACGCAGACCCGAACCGCAGACCTGATTGATGGTGATGGCCGTGCTCTCGAACGGCAAGCCTGCAGCCAGTGCGGCCTGTCGCGCCGGACCCTGCCCCTGCCCCGCCGTCAACACTTGACCGAAGATGACGTCCTCCACCATGGAAGGCACCAGTGTGGCGCGCGACAGCGCGGCCCGAATGGCCACTTCGCCGAGGCGGAAGGCTGGCAGCTGGGCAAAGACACCATTGAACGAACCAATCGGCGTGCGCGCCGCCGAAGCGATGACGATTTCGGTCATGAGATATGATCTCCAAGGGTATCGCGACACAGGCATCCGCCTTGCCGCGAACCCCTTTGGCGTTAGAGAACCTCGAACAACCCTGCAGCACCCATGCCGCCGCCGACACACATCGTCACCACGACGTAGCGAGCACCGCGTCGACGCCCTTCGATCAACGCATGAGCCGTGAGGCGGCTGCCGGACATGCCATAGGGGTGACCAATCGAAATGGCGCCACCATCGACATTGAGCCGCTCGCTGGGAATGCCGAGGATGTCCTGGCAATAAAGAACCTGCACGGCAAAGGCTTCATTGAGTTCCCAGAGACCAATGTCGGCGACGCTGAGGCCAAAGCGCTTCAGCAATTTCGGCACCGCAAAGACCGGCCCAATGCCCATTTCGTCGGGTTCCGTTCCCGCCACGGCCATGCCGCAATAACGGCCCAGCGGCTGTAAACCCCGTTCAGCAGCAAGACTTGCTTCCATCAGGACGCAAGCGGAGGCGCCATCCGACAGCTGGCTGGCATTGCCCGCGGTGATACAGCCGCCTGGCCGTACCGCCTTCAGCGCTGCAAGCCCTTCGAGCGTCGTCTCAGGGCGGTTGCCTTCGTCACGTTTCAGAAGGACTTCCTCCATCGACACAGCACCCGTTGCCTTATCGGTCACCGCTTTGGTGGCGCGAACCGGAATGATCTCGTCGTCAAAACGGCCAGCGCTCTGGGCCTGCGCCGTGCGCTGCTGGGACTGCAGTGCATAGGCGTCCTGACGGTCGCGCGAGATGCCATAGCGGCTGGCGACAACCTCCGCGGTGTCGATCATCGCCATGTCGAAGGTGTTGTGCAGTGCCAGCACGGCGGGATCGTAGGTGACGCGCAATTCCGGCGTCTGCACGCGCGACACCGATTCCACACCGCCTGCCACCACCACATCCATGCGATCAACGATAATCTGTTTGGCGGCCGCCGAGATGGTCATCAAGCCCGACGAGCATTGCCGCTCGATGGTTTGCCCCGCCACGGTCACCGGTAATCCCGCAGCAAGCGCGGCTTGACGTCCCATCACCTGCTGTTCGCCTTGCGGTAGGGAGCCACCGAAGATGCAGTCGTCGATCTCAGCAGGATCGACGAGCGCCCGCGCCACAGCGGCTCGAATGGCGTGCGCAGCCAGCGAGGGAGCCGGAGTGGCGTTGAAGGCACCTTTGTAAGCGCGCCCAATCGGGGTGCGCGCTACGGAAACGATAACGGCTTCGCGGCTCATCTTAAGCGCCCTTCTTTTCCGGGGCGACGTAGCCAGCCTTCTTCAATTCGATTTCACTTTGGGTAAAGCCATAAGCGGGCACGGTTTCGCCTGCGCGGTCCACGACTTCGGCCCAACGCGCTACCAGCTCTTCGGCAGGCGGCGGATCGCCAGCAACGTGAATGCCTTTGGTCAAGGTGATATTGGCCGCCTCAAAACTGCCGGCACCGGCACACAAAATGGTCCGCGTCGGCGCCCCTTCGCCGACCAGCGCCAGGATAGCGGGGGCAACGAATTCAGGGCGCAACAAGCGCAGCTGTTCCTCCGGCAAAATGCCAGACGTCATGCCCGTGGCAGCGGTCGGAGCGACGGCGTTGACGCGGATGCCGTACTTCTCACCTTCTATGGCAAGGGTCTGCATCAGACCGACAAGCGCCATCTTGGCGGCGCTGTAATTGGACTGACCGAAATTGCCGTACAGTCCGGAGGACGATGTCGTCATCACGATGCGGCCATACTTTTGTTCGCGCATGGCTTCCCAGACGGCCTTGCAACAATGGACGCTGCCCATCAGATGCACGTCCATCACCAAGCGGAACTCGTCGAGGCTCATCTTGACGAAGGATTTGTCCCGCAGGATGCCGGCGTTGTTGACCAGGATGTCGACGCCGCCCCACACGTTCAAGGTGTCCACCACCATGGCCTGAACAGCCGCCGCATCGGTCACTGAGCACAGAGCAGCCCGCGCTTCACCGCCCGCGGCGATGATCTCTTGCGCCACGGCCTCAGCTCCGGCGCCAAGATCGTTCACCACTACGCGGGCCCCATGGCGCGCCAATAGCAGGGCATAGGCCCGGCCCAAGCCGCCGCCCGCCCCTGTTACGATCGCTACGCGATCTTTCAGATTGATCATCCGCTCCTCCGTTCTGCTCGCAATCGCCGCAGCGCTGCCTCAGTTTTTGTTGCGCGAAGGGCTCAAGAAGCCGGAGGCCCCCAGAGGGCTTCGCTTGGGGCGATATAGCCAAAAGCCTGCCCCGTCGTCAATCTTCATTCACGATATAATTAGTATTGCATTCTGAGTGAACATTGCCCAGGATGATAAAGTGCGCCGGAGAGCGCTAAAAAGGCCCTGTAGGGAGGGGACATGAAAACCTATGCATTGTGGCTGAGCGCCTCAGCGCTCGCATTGAATTGGTGCGCCTCGTCGTACGCTCAGACCACCGCACCCAAATCCGACAAAGACGAAGCCATGCTGGAAACCGTGGTCGTGACCGCCCAACGGCGTAGCGAAAACCTGATGAAGACCGCGATTTCGGCAACGGTGCTCACTTCGGAAGACATTACCAACAAAGGCGTCGCCAAGATCGACGACCTGCAGTTCATCTCGCCTGCGGTCGTGATCGATAACTTCGGCCAGGGCATTGACTTCAATATCCGCGGCATCGGCAAAGGCGAGCACAACGCGCAAACGTTGACGGGCGTGATCACCTACCGTGATGGCGTCGCAACCTTCCCCGGATATTTCGTGGAAGAGCCCTATTACGATATTGCAGGCGTCGAATTGCTGCGCGGGCCGCAAGGCACCTTCGTGGGGCAGAACGCGACCGGCGGTGCTGTGTTCGTAACGACCAACGGTCCGCAAATCGGGGGCGGCTACGACGGTTATGTTCAGGCCCAATACGGCAACTACAACGATGCCCAGTTGCAGGGCGCCATCAACATCCCCATCAACGATAAGTTGGCGATACGCTTCTCGGGGTTTGGTGAAACGCGTAGCAGCTTCTTTTCCATTATTGACCGCGATCCCGCGGACAATTGCCCTGGTCAAAAATATTCTGGCTGCAAGCCGGGCTACAATCCGGGCGATCAACGCTGGGCCGCAGGCCGCCTCAGCGTCCTCTGGAAGCCCACAGATCGGCTGACCGTTTCACTCAAATTCGACGCCGACTACCTCGACAATGGTGGCTACATCGCAAGCCCCTTTACCGAACGCTTCAAAACGCTGGATCCGACGTGGCTCTATCCCGGCACGCCAGCGCCCATCGTCGCGGCCGGTACGCCCAATCCGCATTATAGCGATCTGTTCCATGTCAGCGCCAACTACAAGAGCGGCGCAATGGACCGCTTCACACGGACCGTGCTGAAGGCCGATTATGAATTCCCCGATGGCATCGTCCTGCGCTCGGTGTCGGGTTACCAAAACGGTAAGACCGATTACTACACGGATTTGGACGGAACGGATTACGGTGCACCGACCACATTGCAAGCCGTCGCTGGCGCAGCGGTGTCACCACAGAACCCAAGATATTGGGATTTTTGGGACCAAGTCACGGAGCACATCTGGTCGGAAGAGCTCAATCTGATTTCGCCAGCGGACTGGCGCGTCAATTGGGTCTTCGGCCTCTATGCCCAAGCCGACCAGTATTACTATCCGCAAGGCAAGTTCTCTGTCGGCATCACACCCAATCCTGCAATCGTTGGCGCGCAGCCGACGCCTCCCTCGACAGCGCTCGGAACGGAATCGATCCTTTGGGGCCGCAATCCCCAGTCGACCCTCGCCGCCTTCGGCCAGATCGGATACAAACTGCTCCCCAACTTGGAAGTCCAACTCGGTGGGCGCTATTCGGTTAGCCGCACGGTCAACGACGCCTCCTGGAATCAGTACGGCTTGGCCTATTCCGTAACGTCTCATGACGCGGGTGGTCACTTGGCGGAGGACAATTTCTCCTACAAGGGCTCGTTGAACTGGAGCATCAACGACAACAACTTCGTCTACGGCTTCATTGCAACGGGCTTCAAGGCCGGTGGTCTCAACCCACCCATTTACAACCTTTCTCCCCCGACGCCGTTCCACGGGGAAACAGTATTGAATTATGAAGCGGGTTGGAAATCGACATTGTTTGATGGCCACGTCCGCACCGTGCTTGACGGCTATTACAACGACTACAAGGGCTTCATCGTTACGATCGGCTGGCCGGCGTATACGGCGCCGACGTTCACCACCGAAGTCAACGCTCCCAAGCCGACCATCACCTACGGCTTTGAAGGCGAGATCGACGCCGTATTCGGGGATCTGTCCTTCGGCGGCGGCATCGGGGTGATGCATGACTCCTTGGGTGGCTTCTGGGCGGTGGATGGTCGCGTGGGGAGCAACGGATTGCCTTGCAGTCCGACCACCGGTCCCGCAACGACACCGGGCTGCGTGAATTTGGATGGTCATAGGATGACCTATGCACCGGACTTCACCTTCAACCTCAGTGCCCAGTACATCTTCCACCTCAATGACGGCGACAAACTCACGCCGCGCGCCAATTTCGGGCATCAATCCCCGCAATGGGCAACCTTGTTTGAAAACTCCTCACTCGGAGACCGGTTGGCCGCACGCAATCTTCTCGGCGCACAGCTCGAGTGGACTCACGGCAACTATGTGGTGACCCTCTACAGTACCAATCTGACAGACCAGCATTATGTCGGAGCTCTCAACTCCGGCCTCGATTATGCCGGGCCGCCTCGCCAGTTTGGCATCCGTTTGCTCAACGTGTTCTGAGTTCCGCCTCGCCGGTCGCTGTCCTGTGGTTACAGGGCGGTGACCGGCATCTCTCCTAGAAGGGTCAACAGGTGATTGGGGCGCGAAATAAACCGACGCCCCTTTTTTTGTTTGCCTGACGTTTCAATTATAAAAGCTCGTCAAGAGGTTCCTACCATGTTCATCCGCACTGCGTCGGCGCCCGCAGAGAAAATCACCGCTGAACAAGCAGCAGCTTTGGTGAAATCGGGCGATTGGCTCGATTACAGCGCCTGTCTTGGCCAACCCGATGTCTTCGACCGGGCGCTTGCCGCGCGCGCCGAGGACCTTACGAATGTGGGTATCCGCTGCAGCCTCTGCGCCAAGCCGCGCGAAGTGCTCGAAGTCGATCCCGAAGGACAACACTTCCACTGGTACAGCTGGCACCTCAGCGCTTATGAGCGCAAGAAATCCGACGCCGGCATCGCTACCCATGTTCCCGAGCATCTGGGAGAAATTCCCGACTACTACCGCCGCTTCTTGGGACCTATCGACGTCGTGGTGATCAAGGTGCGCCCGGTCGACGCCGATGGCTATTTCAATTTCGGCCCCACAGCGCTGTGGGCCCGTGCGATCATCGAAATGGCGAAAACTCTGATCATGGAGACCTCGACAGCGGTCCCCCACGCCTTCGGCAAGGACAACGCGGTCCACATTAGTGAAGTCGATTACATCATCGAAGGCGATAACCAACCTCTTCCCGAACTCAAGAGCCCGCCGGTCAGCGACATTGACCGCGCCATTGCGAACCGGATCGCCAGCGAATTTGAAGACGGCGCCTGCCTGCAAATTGGTATCGGCGGCATGCCAAATGCGGTGTGTTCGCTGCTGCGCAATTCTGGTGCCAAAGACCTCGGCATTCATACCGAAATGCTGACCGACGGCTTAATGGAACTCTACCAGGCGGGCATCGTCACCGGCGCCCGCAAGCAGCTTGATCCCGGGAAATCGGTCTTCGCCTTCGCCCATGGTTCGCAAGCCATGTACGACGCGGTCGATCGCAATCCCGACATGCTGTGCTGCGCCACCGATTACACCAATCTGCCCCACATCATCATGCAGAATGACA
>JARLIR010000192.1 GCA_031291635.1 Rhizomicrobium sp.
CACCGAAATGGTGATGCCGGGCGACAACGTGACGATCGAAGTCGATCTGATCGTGCCGATCGCGATGGAAGAAAAGCTGCGCTTCGCTATCCGCGAAGGTGGCCGCACCGTCGGTTCGGGCGTCGTTGCCAAGATCATTAAATAAGACGCGTACGAAGAACGGTTTTTGAGGGTTTCTACAATGCAAGGTCAAAACATTCGGATCAGGCTCAAAGCCTTCGATCACCGTATCCTCGACAATTCGACGCGGGAAATCGTGAATACGGCGAAGCGCACGGGCGCGCAGGTACGCGGGCCCATCCCGCTGCCCACGGGCATCGAGCGTTTCACCGTCAACCGGTCACCGCATATCGACAAAAAGAGCCGCGAGCAGTTCGAAATCCGGACACACAAGCGCCTCCTCGACATTATCGATCCCACACCGCAGACGGTTGATGCTTTGATGAAGCTCGACCTTGCGGCGGGCGTTGATGTCGAGATCAAGCTTTAAGGAGTAGCGCGATGCGCACAGGCGTCATCACGCAGAAGGTTGGCATGACCCGTCTCTTCTTAGAGAACGGTCAGCACGTGCCGGTTACGGTTCTGAAGCTCGATGGCTGTCAGGTCGTTTCCACACGCACCGAAGAGAAGGACGGCTATGTTGCCGTTCAGCTCGGTTCGGGTTTTGCCAAGCCCAAGCGTTTGACCAAGGCGGACCGGGGTCAGTTCGCCAAGGCCGAAGTCGAACCCAAGCGCAAGCTTGCGGAATTCCGTATCGATGCAGAGAGCCAGCTTGAAGTGGGCGACATCATCCAGGCAGACCATTTCTTGGTTGGCCAAAAGGTCGATGTCACCGGCGTCACGATTGGTCGCGGCTTTACCGGCGCCATGAAGCGTTGGAACTTCCGCGGTCTCGAAGCGTCCCATGGCGTGTCGATCTCCCACCGTTCGCTCGGTGGTACAGGCGGCCGTCAGGATCCGGGCAAGACTTTCAAGAACAAGAAGATGCACGGACATTACGGCGTTGATCGCGTCACCACCCAGAATCTGGAAGTGGCGAAGGTCGATGTGGAGCGCGGTCTGATCATGGTGCGCGGCGCGGTGCCGGGTTCCAAGGGCGGCTGGGTCTTCATTCGCGATGCCGTGAAAGTGGATCTGCCGAAGGAGGCCCCGATGCCCGCATCGGTTAAGAAGGCCGCGAAGGCGGAGGGCTGATAGATGAAAACGCAAGTCCTCAACCTGGACAACCAGGCCAATGGCGAGATCGATCTCGTCGATGCGATCTACGGTTTGGAGCCGCGTGCGGATATCATCCAACGCGTCATCGTTTGGCAGCTTGCCAAGCGTCGGTCTGGTAATCACCAGATTCTGACCCGCAGCGAAATCAACCGCACGAAGAAGCGCGTTGGCAAGCAAAAGGGCGGCGGTACGGCCCGTCACGGTGCTCGCTCTGCTCCGCTGTTCGTCGGTGGCGCCAAGGCGATGGGTCCTGTGACCCACAGCCACGAGTTCGACCTTCCCAAGAAGGTTCGCTCGCTTGGTCTGAAGCACGCTCTGTCGGCGAAAGCCAAGGCTGGCGCGATCATCGTTCTGGACGAGGCCAAGTCGGCTGCCGTCAAGACCGGTACGCTCGCCAAGCAGCTCTCTAGCCTGGGTTTGAAGAAGACTTTGGTGGTGGACGGAACCTTCGACGCGAATTTCGCGCTGTCGGCCCGCAACATCTCCAACCTTTCGCTGCTGCCGATGGCCGGTTTGAATGTCTACGACATCATCCGCAGCGAAAAGCTCGTCCTGACGCGCTCGGCCGTCAAAGCGATTGAGGAGCGCCTCGCATGACCACCACCAATCACGACATCATCTTGTCGCCGGTGATCACCGAAAAGGCGACGAAGCTCACGGACCACAACCAGGTTGTGTTCCGCGTGCCGCTCGACGCAACCAAGCCCGCCATTACCAAGGCGGTCGAGGCTGTGTTCAAGGTCAAAGTGAAGGCCGTGAACACGATCCGCGTTAAGGGCAAGGTCAAGGCTTTCCGCGGCACGAAATTCAAGCGCAGCGATTTCAAGAAAGCGATCGTGACCCTTGAAGAGGGCCACCAAATCGATATCACGACGGGGCTGTAGTCATGGCGCTCAAACAATACCGACCCACGACTCCCGGTCAGCGCCAGCTGGTGCTCATCGACCGTTCGGGTCTTCACAAGGGTTCGCCGGTCAAGGCGCTCACCGAAGGTCAACACCGTCACGGCGGTCGCAACAACACGGGCCGTGTCACGGTCCGCTGGCAGGGCGGCGGTCACAAGCAGCGCTATCGCATTGTCGATTTCAAGCGCCTCAAGTTCAACATGCCGGCCACGGTCGAGCGTTTGGAATACGATCCCAATCGCACGTCGTTCATCGCCCTCCTGAAGTACAAGGACGGTGAGCTGGCCTACATCCTGGCCCCCCAGCGTTTGGCGGTCGGTGATGTCGTGGTCTCCGGCGACAAAGTGGACGTGAAGGTTGGCAACTGCATGAAGCTTGCAGCTTTGCCGGTCGGCACCATCATCCACAACATCGAGATGAAGCCGGGCAAGGGTGGGCAGATCGCTCGTTCCGCCGGCACCTACGCCCAGTATCTGGGTCGCGATGCGGGTTATGCCATCCTGCGCCTGAATTCGGGCGAAGTGCGCAAAGTGCGCTTGGAATGCATGGCAACGGTCGGCGCGGTGTCGAACCCGGATCACATGAACGAAGTGATCGGCAAAGCCGGTCGTAACGTCTGGAAGGGCAAGCGCCCGAACGTCCGCGGTACGGCCATGAACCCGATCGACCATCCGCACGGCGGTGGTGAAGGCAGAACCAAGGGTGGCCGTAATCCGGTTACTCCCTGGGGCAAGCCGACCAAGGGCGCCAAGACGCGCAAGAACAAGCGCACCACGAAGTACATCGTGCGTTCGCGCCACGGTAAGACGAGCCAGGGATAGGGATATGACACGTTCTGTTTGGAAAGGTCCGTTTGTCGACGGGTATCTGCTGAAGAAGGCGGAAGCTGGTCGTGCGTCGGCACGCAAGGACGTGATCAAGACCTGGTCGCGCCGCTCCACGATCCTGCCGCAATTCGTCGGTCTTACCTTCGGCGTTTACAACGGCAAGAAGCACATCCCCGTGCTGGTGACCGAAGATATGGTCGGCCACAAGCTCGGTGAGTTTTCGCCCACGCGGACCTTCCATGGTCATGGCGGCGGCGACAAGAAAGCGAAGAGGGACTAATGGGCAAGGAAACACGCGCCCGCGTTCTGGCGGAAAATCAAGCCCAGGCGATCGCCCGGATGATCCGGGTTAGCCCTCGCAAGCTGAACCTGGTTGCCCAGACGATCCGTGGCAAAAAGGCGGAAGTGGCTCTGAACTCGTTGAGCTTCTCCGAGAAGCGCATCGCGACGGTGGTCAAGAAGGTTCTTCAGTCGGCAATCGCCAATGCTGAGAACAATCACGATCTCGACGTGGACAACCTGGTCATTAAGTCGGCGACCGTTGGCAAGAACCTAGTGATGAAGCGCTTCCATGCACGCGCCCGCGGTCGCGGGGCAGGCATCGAGAAGCCCTTCTCTCAGCTGACCATCGTGGTCGAAGAGCTGAAAGAGGAAGTCGTCGCTGCGGCAAAGGCCAAGAAGGCTGCTGCGAAGAAAATCGGCACCAAAAAGCCGGCGCCGAAGAAGAGTGTGGATGCTGAGTCCGTGAAGGAGACTGCATAATGGGTCAGAAGGTTAATCCGACCGGCCTTCGGCTCGGCATCAATCGCACTTGGGATTCCCGTTGGTATGCCGGCAAGAAAGAATACGGCAAGCTCCTGCAGGAAGACATCAAGATCCGCGAGCATTTGACCGAGCGTCTTAAAGCGGCCGGTGTGTCCCGTGTCATTATCGAGCGTCCGCACAAGAAGTGCCGCATCACCATCCACTCGGCCCGTCCGGGTGTGGTGATCGGTAAGAAGGGTGCAGACATCGAAAAGCTGAAGGCTGACGTTCAGCGCTTCACGACCGACGAAGTTCATCTGAACATCGTCGAGATCCGGAAGCCTGAAGTCGATGCGAAGCTCGTGGCTGAGAATATTGCTCAGCAGCTCGAGCGTCGCGTGGCCTTCCGCCGGGTGATGAAGCGGGCCGTGCAGTCGGCGATGCGTCTCGGCGCCCAGGGCATCCGCATCAATTGCGGCGGTCGTTTGGGTGGCGCAGAAATCGCTCGCACGGAATGGTACCGTGAAGGCCGCGTGCCGCTGCATACGCTGCGCGCAGACATCGATTACGGCGTCGCAACCGCGAAGACGACCTACGGCACCTGTGGTGTGAAGGTCTGGATCTTCAAGGGCGAGATCATGGAGCACGATCCGATGGCTGTTGAGAAGCGGTCGACGGAAGCCAATGAACAAGGCCGTGGTGGCAACCAGCAGCAGAACCAGCGTCCGGCACCGGCCGCGCCTGTTCCGGCTGGCGAATAATACGGAAAGAATACCGCCATGCTTCAACCCAAACGCACCAAGTTCCGCAAACAGCACAAGGGCCGTATCCACGGCGCGGCGAAGGGCGGCACGACACTGAGCTTCGGCCAATTTGGCCTCAAGGCTCTCGAACCCGAGCGCATCAATGCTCGGGAAATCGAAGCCGCTCGCCGCGCTATCACGCGCGAAATGAAACGCGCCGGCCGCGTCTGGATCCGTATTTTCCCAGACGTGCCGGTGTCGAAGAAGCCCGCCGAAGTGCGCATGGGCTCCGGTAAGGGTGCCCCAGAATTCTGGGTCGCCAAAGTCAAGCCGGGCCGCATCATGTTCGAAATCGACGGTGTCGATCTGGCGACAGCCAAAGAGGCAATGCGCCTTGGCGCGGCTAAGCTTTCCATTGCGACGAAGTTCGTCGCCCGCAGCGAGTGAGGATGGTCATGGCTAAGAACACAAAAGCAGCCGTAACTGCGAAGACCTCGAGCGCCGCGGATGACTTCCGTGCCAAGTCGGCGGACGAGCTTTCCGAGCAGGTGGCCAAGCTGAAGAAAGAGCAGTTCAATCTGCGCTTCCAGAAGGCGAACGGCCAGCTTGAGAAGACGAACCGCATCCGCCTTATCCGTCGTGATATTGCGCGGATCGAGACCATCATGGCGGAACAGCGCCGCAAGGCCGTTTGAGGAGAGAAGAACATGCCTAAGCGCGTTCTGCAGGGCGTCGTAGTCAGCGACAAAAACAACAAGACCGTCGTGGTTGATGTGGAGCGTCGCTTCATCCATCCCGTGTTGGGAAAGACGGTGCGCCGCTCGAAGAAATATCACGCCCACGACGAAAACGGCGAATACAAGATTGGCGACATCGTTCGTATCCGCGAATGCGCGCCCATCTCCAAGCTGAAGAGCTGGGAAGTTGTCGAACGCGTCACTTCTGGCCAATAGGCCAGGCGGGCATCGGGAGTAGAATGCAATGATTCAAATGTCCACCGAGCTTGACGTAGCCGACAACTCTGGCGCACGCCGTGTGATGTGCATCAAGGTTCTTGGCGGTTCCAAGCGCCGCTATGCCGACGTTGGCGACACCATTGTCGTTTCGGTTAAGGAAGCAATTCCGCGCGGTCGCGTGAAAAAAGGCGAGGTTCTGAAAGCTGTTGTGGTGCGTACCGCCAAAGGCGTGCGCCGTCCCGACGGCAGCTTGATCCGCTTCGACGGCAATGCCGCCGTGCTGGTCAACACTCAGGGCGAGCCGATCGGTACCCGTATTTTTGGACCGGTCACGCGCGAACTTCGTGCCAAGAACCACATGAAGATTATTTCGCTGGCGCCGGAGGTGCTCTGATGAGTGCAAAAATCAAAAAAGGCGACCGGGTCGTTGTCACCACGGGTCGTGATAAGGGCAAGAAGGGCGATGTGCTGAAGGTTTTCCCGAAAGAGAACCGCGCCATTGTCGGCGGCATTAATACCGCCAAGCGCCACACGAAGCAGTCGCAGCAGCAGCAGGGCGGTATCGTCAACAAAGACATGCCGATCCAACTGTCGAACCTGGCCCATATCGACCCCAAGTCGGGCGAAGCCACCCGGGTCGGCTGGAAAGTTTTGGAAGACGGGCGTCGCGTGCGCGTTGCGAAGAAGTCCGGTGAGGTAATCGATGTCTGACGCTGGTAAAAAAGGCCCCAAGGCCACCGATAAGGCCCCCAAGGGCGGTGGCAACCCCGCCGAGAAGGCCAAGGCGGAAGCCAAAGCTGACAAGAAAGCCAAGAAGGGCGCCGATAAGGCGGCCGGAACGCAGATTTCTGTCGGTGAAGCCGCTCGCGATCCGAACTACATCCCGCGCTTCAAGAAGCGCTTCAACGAGGTGATCAAGCCGGCGTTGATGGCAGAGTTTGGTTACACGAACCCGCTGCAGGTTCCGAAGATCAGCAAGATCGTGCTGAACATCGGCGCCGGCGAGGGCTCGCAGGACACCAAGAAGATGCAGGCCGCCCAGAATGACCTGACGGCGATCGCCGGCCAAAAGGCCGTGATCACCAAGGCCAAGAAGGCGATCTCGACCTTTAAGATCACTGCCGGGCGTCCCGTCGGTGTGAAGGTCACGCTGCGCCAAGACCGCATGTACGAGTTCCTCGACCGCCTCATCACCATGGCTCTCCCGCGCGTGCGAGATTTCCGCGGCCTGAACGGTAAGAGCTTTGACGGCCGCGGCAACTTTGCCATGGGCCTCAAGGAACACATCGTCTTTGTCGAAATCGACTACGACAAGACGGAAACCGTGTGGGGCATGGACATCATCATCAATACGACTGCGAAGACCGATGCAGAAGCGAAGGCGCTTCTGAAGGGCTTCCAGTTCCCCTTCACGAATTGACGGCGAGGCGTTATGGCGAAGACTTCCCAGATCAATCGCAATAAGAAGCGTGAAAGATTGGTGGCTCAATACGCTGTTCAGCGTGCCGAGCTCAAAGCCAAGGCGAAAGACCCGAACGTTCCGGTCGAGGAACAGTTCGCGGCTCGTCTGAAGCTGTCCAAGCTGCCGCGCAATTCGTCGAAAGTCCGCATCAAGCATCGTTGCGAGTTGTCCGGGCGTTCGAAGGGCTTTTACCGCAAAATGAAGCTGTCGCGTATCGCGCTTCGTTCACTTGCGAATTTCGGCCAGATCCCTGGCATGACCAAGGCGAGCTGGTAAGGAGAACGGGACCATGGCGATTTCTGATCCCATTGGCGATTTGCTGACGCGCATCCGTAACGGCCAGTTGCGCGGCAAGACGAAGATTGTTTCGCCGAATTCGCGTCTGCGTACGGCGCTGCTCGATGTTCTGCAAACCGAGGGTTATATCCGCGGTTATGCCGAACTGGAGTTCAAAGACGGTATCCGCCAGCTCGAGATCGAGCTGAAATACCACGAAGGCCGTCCGGTGATCCGCGAACTCAAGCGCGTGTCGACCCCCGGCCGTCGCGTTTATGCCTCGGTGAAGGAGCTAAAGCCCCATCGTCAAGGCCTGGGCGTGTCCATTGTTTCGACGCCCCAGGGCGTGATGACTGACTCCAACGCCCGCGAAAAGAACGTCGGCGGCGAAGTCCTCTGTCAGGTGTTCTAGGAGAAGCTCTATGTCTCGAATCGGCAAAAAGCCGGTTGCGCTGCCGGCGGGGGTTGTAGCCTCCATCGACGGCAAACTGGTCAAAGTCAAAGGTCCCAAGGGCGAGCTCTCCGTCACGCTGGTGGAAGAAGTCGACGCCTCGATAGACGAACACGGCATCACAGTGACGCCGCGCAAGGAAATGGATCGCGCTGCCCAGATGTGGGGTCTGTCCCGCACGCTGGTGAGCAATCTTGTTGTGGGCGTTACCACGGGTTTCACCTCGAAGCTCGAGATCCTGGGCGTCGGCTATCGCGCCGCCGTTCAAGGCAAGACCCTGCAGTTGCAGCTCGGTTTTTCACACGATGTGAACTATCCGATCCCGGAAGGCATCTCGATCGTGGCTGAAAAGCCCACGCTCTTGACCATTTCCGGCATCAACAAGCAGTTGGTCGGTCAGGTCGCGGCCGAGATCCGCTCCTGGCGCCCGCCGGAACCCTATAAGGGCAAGGGCGTGCGTTATGCGGGTGAGTATGTCCGTCGCAAGGAAGGCAAGAAGAAATAGCCATGACGACAAATCTATTCGACCGCCGCAAGCGGCGCACGCGCTATCGCATCGTGAAGAACGCCAACGGCCGTCCGCGTCTGTCGGTCTTCCGTTCGGGCCGTCATATCTATGCGCAGGTGATCGACGATCTCTCTGGCGGCACGGTTGCCTCTGCCTCGACCAACGAGAAAGAGAACAAGATCGCGAAGTCGTGGAACGTCGATGCCGCCAAGGCCGTGGGCAAACTTGTTGCCGAACGTGCTCTGGCAGCTGGCGTCAGCAAGGTCGTATTCGACCGCGGCGGCTACATCTATCATGGGCGCGTCAAAGCGCTCGCAGACGCCGCCCGCCAAGGCGGTCTGGAATTTTAACGGAAGGAACTGCACGTGGCCCGTGAAGGAAGAGACCGCGGCGATCGCGAAGACAGCGAATTCGTCGATAAGCTGGTCCACATCAACCGTGTTGCCAAGGTAGTTAAGGGCGGCCGTCGGTTTGGATTTGCAGCGCTTGTGGTCGTTGGTGATCAAAAGGGCCGGGTCGGTTTCGGCCACGGCAAGGCGCGCGAAGTCCCCGAGGCGATCCGCAAGGCGACCGAAGCTGCCAAGCGCGCGCTGATCCGCGTGCCGCTAAAAGATGGCCGCACATTGCATCACGATACCCATGGCCATCACGGCGCGGGCAAAGTGATCGTGCGTCCGGCTCCGGCCGGTACCGGCATCATCGCCGGTGGTCCGATGCGCGCTGTGTTCGAAGCTCTGGGCGTTGGCGACGTTGTTGCCAAGTCGCTCGGCACCTCGAACCCCTACAACATGGTGCGTGCCACGTTTGATGCCTTGAAGCTGCAGCAGTCGCCGCGCCTTGTCGCGCAGCGCCGCGGCCGCTCGGTGGCCGAGATCATTTCTCGCCGCGAAGGCCAGAAGGGTGCAGCCGAACTAACCGGCGCATAAGGAAAAACGACCATGGCCGACGAGACGAAAAAGACAGTTACCGTGCGCCAGATCCGCAGCGCCGCTCGCCGCCCCGCGGTACAGACGGCGACCTTGAAGGGTCTGGGTCTGGGCAAGATGCATCGGGTCCGCACGCTGGAGGATACCCCTTCAGTTCGCGGTATGATCCGTTCTGTCCAGCATCTGGTCGAGATTGTTGAAGAGAGCAAGTGATATGAAACTCAACGAAATCGCCAATAACCCGGGTGCGCATAAGCACAAGACCAAGGTCGGTCGCGGTTCCTCGTCGGGACTGGGCAAGACCTCCGGTCGCGGCGTCAAGGGCGCCAAGGCCCGTACCGGCAATCAGGTGCATGGTTTCGAAGGCGGCCAGATGCCCCTTCACATGCGCATGCCGAAGCGCGGCTTCAACAACATCTTCGGCACCGATTTCGCCGAGATCAATCTGGGCCGCCTGCAAAAGGCCATCGAGGACAAGAAGCTCGATGCCTCGGCCAAGATCGATAGCGCGATGCTGTTGAAGGCGGGCGTTGTCGGCAAGAGCCGCGATGGTATCCGTTTGCTCGGCAAGGGCGAACTGACCACCAAGATCGAGATCGAAGTTGCTGGCGCCTCCAAGGCTGCCATCGAAGCGGTCGAGAAGGCTGGCGGTTCGGTGATCGTGACTTACACCAAGAAAGTCACGCTCAACAAAAAGGGCGAGCCGGGCAAGCGTCAGCAGCGCCGGATCAAAGCCGCTGAAACGCGGGCCGCGCGCAAAGGCTAATTGCTTCCTATATAGGGAGTGAAAGCCGATCGGGAGTACGTGATGCCTTCTGCAGCCGAACAACTTGCCGCCAACTTTAATTTCGGCAACTTCGCCAAGGCGAAGGAGCTGCGGCAGCGCATCATGTTCACCCTGGGTGCGCTGATCGTTACGCGCATCGGTACTTATATCCCCATGCCGGGCATCGACCCGGCGGGGCTGGCGAAGTTTATCGGCCAGCAGGGCGGCGGTTTGCTCGACATCTTCAACACCCTCGCGGGTGGTGCGGTGTCGCGTATGGCGATCTTCGCGCTCGGCATCATGCCGTACATTTCCGCCTCCATTATCATGCAGCTCTTCACCACGGTGTTTCCGGAACTGGAGACCCTGAAGAAGGAAGGCGCTGCAGGCCAGAAGGTCATCAACCAGTACACGCGCTACGGCACGGTTGGGTTGGCGGCGGTTCAGGCTTTTGCCATTGCTATCGGCCTGGAGCACGGGCAGGGCATTGTGCTCGATCCCGGCTGGTTCTTCCGCATCACGGCTGTAATCACGCTGACCGGTGGCACCATGCTGCTGATGTGGATTGGTGAGCAGATCACCAGCCGCGGCGTCGGTAACGGCATTTCGCTCATCATTTTCGCCGGCATTGTGGCGCGTTTCCCGCAGATCATCGGGGCAGGGCTGGAAGCAGCTCGTACCGGAGCGCTCAATCCGCTCGTCTTGATCTTCTTTGCGGTCTTCGCCTGTGTGCTGGTCGGCTTCATCGTCTTCATGGAGCGCGCTCAGCGCCGTCTCTTGGTGCAATATCCCAAGCGCCAGCAGGGCCAGAAGATGTTCGGTGGCGAATCCTCACATCTGCCGCTGAAGCTCAACGTCTCGGGTGTTATCCCGCCGATTTTTGCCTCGTCGATCCTGCTCATGCCGATGACGGTGGCGCAGTTCAACGCCCAGAATCTGCCGGATTGGGCGACCTCGCTGATCCAGCTGATCGGCCGCGGACAGCCGCTCTACCTCTTCCTTTATGGGGCAATGATCATCTTCTTTGCCTTCTTCTACACCTCGATCGTCTTCAATCCTGAGGAGACGGCCGAAAACCTCAAGAAATACGGCGGCTTCATTCCCGGTATTCGTCCTGGCAAAAAGACAGCCGAATACATCGATTATGTGCTTACCCGCTGTACCGTGATTGGCGCGCTCTATCTGACGGTCGTGTGCCTCATTCCCGAACTCGCGACGAATCAAGGGCTCTCCTTCGCCTTGGGCGGTACCTCTATTCTGATTGTCGTCAGTGTGACGATGGACACCGTTGCGCAAATTCAGAGTCATCTGATTGCTCAGCAGTATGAGGGCTTGATCAAGAAAGCGAAGTTGAGGGGGGCACGCCGTTGAATTTGGTAATGTTTGGGCCGCCAGGCTCAGGTAAGGGTACGCAAGCCAAGCGCTTGCAGGAGCAAGAGGGCTGGCCGCAGCTTTCCACCGGCGACATGTTGCGCGCCGCGATTGCCGCGGGCACCGAGCTTGGCAAGAAGTGCAAGTCGATCATGGATGCGGGCGAGTTGGTCCCCGATGAAGTGGTCATCGGCATTATATCGCAGCGTTATGACGAGCCCGATTGTGCTCACGGCGCCATCTTCGATGGCTTTCCGCGCACCATCCCGCAGGCCCAGGCGCTGGATCAGATGTTGAAGTCGCGCGACAAGAAGATCGATCTGGTGATCGAACTGAAAGTCGACGACAAGGTTTTGATCGATCGCGTCAAGGCGCGCATTGCCCAGTCGGGCGGCGCGGTGCGGGCGGACGATACTCCGGAGACGCTGCAGAATCGTCTCAATGTCTATTACCAGAACACGGCCCCGTTGCTGGAATACTACCAGAAGCAGGGCAAGCTGGTGACCGTCGATGGCATGGCACCGATTGATGCGGTGACCGCGGCGATTGCGGCAGTGATTGAAAAGGCCGGCCACAAGGGCTGCCTGGGAATTGGTTAAGGTTTGAGGTCTCGCGGTTTTCGGGTAAGAAGATCGGGAGATTTGGTAAAAAATACACCCAGATATGGGGCCAGTTGACTAGGGGGCGGCTATCCCTATAATCCGCCGCCCTGCGACTCCTTTTCTGGGAAATACAGGTTTCTCAAGGGCTTGCGAGGAATCGCTGGATCTTGCGAAAAGAGACTGAGCGATAAAACTGTTAAATTTGGGCCGTAACGGCTCACTCGGAGATGTCCCGTGGCACGCATTGCCGGTGTAAATATTCCTACGCAGAAGCAGGTCTGGATCGGACTGCGCTATATCCATGGCATCGGCGCATCGAAGGCCAAGGAGATTTGCACGAAGACCGGCATTTCTCCCGTCCGCCGTATCCATGACTTGACGGACGCTGAAGTCATTCAGATCCGCGAAGTGATCGACCGCGATTACCTCGTTGAAGGTGACCTGCGCCGCGATGTGGCAATGAATATCAAACGTTTGATGGATCTGGGCTGCTATCGCGGTCTGCGCCATCGTAAAAACCTGCCGGTCCGCGGTCAGCGCACGCACACCAATGCGCGTACGCGCAAGGGTCCCGCCCGCGCCATCGCCGGCAAGAAGAAGGTGACGAAGTAATATGGCCGCTCCTGACAAGAAGGCGCCGCGCGCCCGCAAGAAAGAGAAGAAGAACATTGTCGTCGGCGTGGCGCATGTTGCCGCAACCTTCAACAATACCATCATCACCATCACCGACACCGCTGGGAACGCGATTTCCTGGTCGTCGGCTGGCATGATGGGCTTCAAGGGCTCGCGCAAGTCGACTCCCTATGCTGCCCAGGTCGCAGCTGAGGATGCCGGCAAGAAGGCCGTCGAGCACGGCATGCGCACCTTGGAAGTGGAAGTCTCGGGCCCGGGTTCGGGTCGTGAATCCGCGCTGCGCGCGCTGCAGACCGTTGGTCTCGTTGTGACGTCGATTCGTGACGTCACGCCGATCCCGCACAACGGCTGCCGTCCGCCGAAGCGCCGCCGCGTTTAATAGCGCGGCTTTAAGGCGCCTGTGCTTTGCGGCTATCCGCGGGCTCGGGCGCCAATGTGGGTTTGGTTCGGAAGAAGGCTTACCCGTCGAACGCAATGGGCGTGATCCGACACGTCCGGGAAACGATGAGGAAAAATGTTTCAGAAAAATTGGCAAGAACTGATCAAGCCGCAGAAGCTTCGCATTGATACCGCGGGGCAGGATTCCAGCCGTTTTGCGACCATCGTCGCCGAGCCTTTGGAACGCGGTTTTGGCTTGACCTTGGGCAACGCGCTGCGCCGCGTTCTGCTCTCCTCTCTGCAAGGCGCGGCCGTGACCTCGATTCAGATCGAGGGCGTGCTGCATGAATTTTCTTCGATCGCCGGCGTGCGCGAAGACGTGACGGACATCGTGCTGAATGTGAAGCAGGTTGCGCTTCGCATGCATGCCGAAGGCCCCAAGCGTCTGGCGCTGAAGGCGACCGGTCCCGGTGAAGTCACCGCTGGCCAGATTCAGGCCGTGGCCGATGTCGAAGTCCTCAATCCGGACCTCGTAATCTGCACCCTGGACGACAAGGTCGAGTTCCGCATGGAACTCACGGTCAACACCGGCAAGGGTTATGTCCCCGCCGACCGCAACCGTCCGGAAGACGCGCCGATCGGCCTCATCGCCGTCGACAGCCTGTTTTCGCCGGTCAAGAAAGTCTCCTACAAGGTCGAGAACACCCGCGAGGGCCAGATTCTGGACTATGACAAGCTGACTTTGACGGTCGAGACCAATGGCGCCATCACGCCGGATAACGCGGTCGCTTATTCCGCGCGTATCCTGCAAGACCAGCTCCAGGTCTTCATCAATTTCGAGGAACCGCGCGAGCGCGTTACCGAAGAAGCCAAGCCCGATCTCGCTTTCAATCCCGTCCTTCTCAAGAAGGTCGACGAGTTGGAGCTGTCGGTGCGTTCGGCCAATTGCCTCAAGAACGACAACATCGTCTACATCGGCGATCTCATCCAGAAGACCGAAGCGGAAATGCTCCGTACGCCGAACTTCGGCCGCAAGTCGCTGAACGAGATCAAAGCGGTGCTGGCCGAAATGGGCCTGCATCTCGGCATGGAAGTGCCGGGTTGGCCGCCGGAAAACATCGAAGACCTCGCCAAGCGCTACGAGGATCAGTACTGATTTTTTGCGTTCCTGCCCGGCGCGGGCAGGAGTGCTTCGTTTCTAGAGGGTAAAGCAATGCGCCATCGCAATTCTGGCCGGAAGCTCAACGTCACACAGTCCCATCGTACGGCGATGTTCGCCAACATGGCCGCTGCACTGATCAAGCATGAGCAGATCAAAACCACCCTGCCCAAGGCGAAGGAACTTCGCCCGGTGGTGGAGAAGCTCGTGACGTTGTCGCGCCGTGGCGACCTTCATGCGCGCCGTCAGGCCGTCTCGACCATCCGCGATTTGGATCAGGTCAAGAAGCTGTTCGAAGTTCTCGGACCGCGTTATGCCAACCGTCCGGGCGGCTATATCCGCGTCCTCAAGGCCGGTTTCCGCTTTGGCGACAATGCGCCGATGGCGATCATCGAATTCGTTGATCGCGATCCGGAAGCCAAGGGCAAGGATTCGGGCCCGGTGATGGCAGCGGAGGACGAAGGGGCGGAAGCCTAATCGTCCTTTGCAGCGAAGTTTGATAAAGGCGGCTCGGAAACGGGTCGCCTTTTGTCGTTTCAGTACGGTTTGGGGTTTCGGTACAGTTTAGGGATGGTGGCGGTTCTCATTTGCGTAATTAGGCAAGGGCGCCGGGATGGGCGATAATCTGCCCAGTGGGATGGCGCGAGTGTCGGGGGCGATGCTGGTGCGGGTTTTGGAGGCAGTGCAAATGGTTCGCAGCGGATTGATCGGGGTCGCCGTGTTCATCGCGGCTGGCGCGGCGCTGTCTCTTGCTAGTGCGCCTGCGGCCCAGTTGGACAAACCTCAAAATGGCCAGACGCTCGCCGTTCCGCGTGACAAGGGGCAGGTGCAGCTCACCTTCGCGCCCGTGGTCAAGCGCGTGGCGCCTGCCGTGGTCAACGTCTATTCGCGCAGCGTGGTGCAGGCCCCGTCCAATCCCTTTTTCAACGACCCCTTCTTCCAGCGCTTCTTCAATCAGAATCCGCAAGCGCAGCGCCGCGTACAGCAGTCGTTGGGCTCGGGCGTTATCGTGCGCGCCGATGGCCTCATCCTCACCAACAATCACGTCATTCAAGGCGGCCAGGACATCGTCGTCTCGCTCTCTGATAAGCGCGAGTTTAAGGCCAAGGTGCAGCTCGCTGATCCACGCACCGATCTCGCCGTGCTGAAAATCGACACCCATGGCGAAAAGCTGCCGGTCGTCGAATTCGGCAACAGCGACAGCTTGCAAGTCGGCGACCTGGTGCTGGCCATTGGCGATCCCTTCGGCGTCGGCCAGACCGTCACCATGGGCATCGTCTCGGCTTTGGCGCGCTCCGATTCCAACGCCAGCAATGCGCAGTTTTTCATTCAGACCGATGCCGCCATCAATCCGGGCAATTCCGGCGGCGCTCTGGTGACGACCGATGGCAAGCTCGCCGGCATCAACACGGCCATCCTGTCGCCCTCGGGCGGCAATATCGGCATCGGCTTTGCCATCCCCGCCAATCTGGCACGCCGCGTGGTCGAGGGCGCCTCGTCGGGCGGCATTCGTTTTCCGTGGATCGGCGCAGATGGTCAGCCCGTCACCAGTGAGATCGCTGGCGCCCTGAAATTGCCGCGGCCGCAAGGTGTGCTGCTCAAGACGATCTATCCGGGCGGCCCAGCGGCGCAAGCCGGTCTGAAAACGGGCACCGTCGTGCTCTCGGTGGATGGCGCTGACATCGATGATATGCAGAGCCTGAACTATCGCATCACCACCCGTAAGCCGGGCGACAGCTTGCGCCTTAAGCTGCTCGATGATGGCCGCATGCGCGAGGTCTCCCTCAAGCTGGCTCTGCCGCCGGAAAACCCCAAGCGCGACACCACAACGATCGCGGGGCGTAATCCGCTCACCGGCGCCCGGGTGGAGAATTTGTCGCCTGCCGTAGCGCTCGATCTGCAGATGAACTTGTTTGCCAAGGGCGTCGTCATTCGCGCCCTCACGCCGGGCACCTACTCGACGCAATATGGCGTACAGCCGGGCGATATCGTCCGCTCGGTCAATGGCAAGCCCGCCAATGATGTCGGTGCCCTGAAAAGCCTACTGGACCGCGCTGGCGGCCACTGGGACATCCTCCTAGATCGCGACGGCCGCCGCTTGGCCCTGACAGTGGATGGCTAGCAGTGGGTAGTGAGTAGCGCCACATTTCGTTTCCCTACTCACTACTCACCATTCACTACTCACTGTATCCTCCCCCCATGTCCGATCTCTTTGGTTCTGCTGGCCTCGAAGACAACGCCCCACGTCCTTTGGCTGATCGCCTCAGGCCGCAGACGCTCGCCGAAGTCGTTGGGCAGGATCACATCATCGGTCCCGATGGTCCCATTGGGCGGATGGTGGCGGCGAACCGGCCGCATTCGATTATTCTCTGGGGCCCGCCCGGCACCGGCAAGACCACCATTTCGCGGCTCTTGTCCTCCGCCTTCAATCTGCATTTCGAGCAATTGTCGGCGGTGTTTTCCGGCGTCGCCGAGCTCAAGAAATCCTTCGAAGGCGCGCGCCAGCGCCGCCGCATGGGGCAGGGCACGCTGCTCTTCATCGACGAAATCCACCGCTTCAACCGCAGCCAGCAGGACAGCTTTTTGCCGGTGGTGGAAGATGGCACCGTGGTCCTGGTCGGCGCCACCACCGAGAACCCGTCTTTCGAGCTCAACGGCGCCTTGCTCTCCCGCGCCCAAGTGTTGGTGCTGCGCCGTCTCGATGATGCTGCGCTAGAAGTGCTGTTGCAGCGGGTCGAAGCCCATACCGGCGAAAAGCTGCCGCTTACCGCTGAGGCGCGCGACACCATCAAAGCCATGGCTGATGGCGATGGCCGCTACATCCTCAATCTCGCCGAAGAAATCTCCGCGCTGAAGACCGTCAAGCCGCTCGACCCGGCGGCTTTGGTCGAAGCGGTGCAACGCCGCGCCCCGGTCTACGACAAGAGCCGCGAAGAGCATTACAATCTGATCTCGGCGCTGCACAAATCCGTGCGCGGTTCTGATCCCGATGCGGCGCTCTATTGGCTAGCGCGGATGCTGGCAGGCGGCGAGCAGCCGCTCTTCATCGCCCGCCGCTTGGTGCGCATGAGCATCGAGGACATTGGCCTCGCCGATCCGCAAGCCGTGGTCCAAGCCATCGCCGCCAAAGACGTGTTCGATTTTCTGGGGAGCCCCGAAGGCGATCTGGCGCTAGCGCAATGCGTGATTTACCTCGCCACCGCGCCCAAATCGACCGCCTCTTACAAAGCCTTTGGCGCCGTCAAACGCGCCGCGCAAGAGCATGGTTCACTGATGCCGCCTGCGCACATCCTCAACGCCCCCACCAAGCTGATGAAGAATCTCGGTTACGGCTCGGGCTATCAATATGATCCCGATACGGAGGATGGTTTCTCCGGCCAAAACTATTTCCCCGACGAGATGCAGCGCGAACAATACTATCGGCCCGTGGAAATGGGTTTCGAGCGCGAGATTCAAAAACGTCTGGATTATTGGGCCAAACTGCGTGCCAAAAAGAGCGGCGGGGTGGCTTAGCCGTTGCGGTGCGCTCTGGCCTTGCATCCCATTTGGTGTTTCACTTCGCCTGCAAATTCGGGTGGGGGAGTTTCATGCGCAACATTATGATCGCGGCTGCTGCATTTCTTTTGATGGCCACCGCTGCTGGGGCAGGGGATTTCGGTGCCGGGTTTGGCGTCAGCAGCAATGCCACGGCGCGCGACGTCGGTCTGCCGTCTTATCCCGGGGCTTGGCCGCACAAGGACAAGGATGGCGACTCCGGGGCCAACGTCTGGGGCGCGTTTGGTGCCTTCGGTCTGAAAGTTGCCGCGGTCGAGATGGATTCCAATGACCAGCCGGGGCGTATCGCCGAGTTCTACAAAAATGCCCTGCGCCACTACGGTCCAATCTTGGACTGTTCGCCCGGGCGGCCGTTTCCGCCTAAGGCGGCTGAGAATTCCAATCGCCTCGATTGCAGCGATGGTGATTCCAAGCCTGGCAGCTTGGTGTTCAAAGTCGGGGTGAAGCAGAATTTCCGCATCGTCGCCATCGAGCCCAGGGGGCAGGTCAGCAAAATTGCGCTGGTGGCGATCCAGCTACGCGGCGTGCACTAGGCTTAGAACGCGGGCCACAGCGTGGTCAGCACCCATTCGGTCTCGGTTTCTTTGATTTCGCACTGGAGCGCGCCCGAGGCCAGGCGTTGTTTCTGCTCGCGTTCGACATAGCCTTTGGTCACGCGCGTCTTCAAAAACTCTTCGATATCTTGTGAAGCGCCCATGCTCTGTCTCACTCCACTTTGGTGTCTGAACGGACGCGGAATTCGCGGGACCAGACCAACGGCAGAAAATGTCGCCGAGCGGTAAGGATAACACGGGAATATTGTCGGGTTATTACCGCAATCAACATTACCGCAGATTGCAGCGCCCCCCGGCAGGATCTGGCGGAATCGTCTAAACCGCCAAAATACTCTATAGAATCAAGGCTAGTTCTTCTTCACGCCATAGCGCAGCACCTGGACCTTTTCCAAGGTGACCAGCCCCGACCCCATCATGCCGTCAAGCACCGGTAGGAATGTGGCGATCTTGGCTTCGGTGTCGACGATCTCGATCAGCAGCGGCAGGTCTTCCGAGAGGCGGAGGATCTTGGCCGTGTGCAGGCGGCTAGTTTGGCCAAAGCCCATCGGCCCGCGCAGCACCGTGGCGCCCGCCATGCCCATCTCGCGCGCTTTCAGCACGATGGCTTCATAAAGCGGGTGGCCGTCGAAGCGGTCGGCCTCGCCGAAAAAGATGCGTAGCAGGGCGGCTTCCTTGGGAAGCTGCATGTTAGGCCCCCTTCAATTGGTTGATCATACTCGCGCACACCGCCCCCAGCCACACCCCCAGCATGCAAAGCGTCACCGATCCCGCGATATTACCGCCCGCGGCCAGCCATTCGCCGTCGCGGATCAGGTTCAGGGTCTGTAGCGAGAAAGAGGAAAAGGTGGTGTAGCCGCCGCAAAAGCCGGTCATCACGAATTGCCGCGTGCTGCCGGAGACCATCAGCCGCCCATCGGGGGCCGTCAGGGTAAAGAAAAAGCCGATGATGAACGAGCCGGTGACGTTGATGATCAGCGTCCCCCAGGGAAAAGTCTCGCCGAAACTCGCCGCCACCAGCCCGGAAAGGGCAAAACGCGCCCCGGTCCCCAACGCGCCGCCTGCCATCACAAGCATCAGAAGCGGCAACGGCGGCATGGTCGAACTCCCAGGACTTGAAGGGCTGGCACTGGCGGAATCAGCGTTGGGCTACTAGAACCCCCTTTGAAACCCCCCGGCAAGAACTATGGACCGCCAGCAACGCATTGGCCGCGACGACGACGGCATCCGGCTTGACCGCTGGTTTAAGCGCCATTTCCCGGCGCTGACTCATAGCCGCTTGGAAAAGCTTTTACGCACCGGACAGGTGCGGATCGACGGCAGCAGAGCCAAATCCAGCGACCGGCTGGCCTCGGGCCAGATGCTGCGCCTGCCGCCGATGGTGACCGAAAGCGACCTCACCGAAAAGCCTCGCGCCGCCGCTCCGGTGATGCAGGGCAGCCTGCAGGATTATGTCCTCTACATGGATGCCTCGGTGATCGTCATCAACAAGCCGCCGGGTCTGGCGACCCAGGGCGGTACCGGCCTGACCAAGCATGTCGATGGCATGCTGGACACGCTGATGTACGACAAAAAACAGCGCCCTCGCTTGGTCCACCGCCTCGACCGCGACACCTCCGGCGTGCTGGTGATTGCTCGTTCGGTCACCGCCGCTGCGGCTCTGGCCAAATCGCTGCAGGATCGCGACGCCTCCAAAATCTATTGGGCACTCACCCATGGTGTACCGGCCAAGCGCAAGGGCACGATCAGAGGCGCGCTGCTCAAAGAAGGCGGCCTCGGCGTGCACGGCCGCGATGAGAAAATGACCGTCAGCGAGGACGAAGACGCCAAGCCCGCCATGACGGACTACATGGTGATGGGCGTGGCGGGAACGGACTTCGCTTGGGTCGCCGCCAAGCCGGTCACCGGCCGCACGCATCAGATCCGCGTCCATCTGGCCTCCATCGGCACACCCATCGTTGGCGATTTCAAATATGGCGGCACGGAATCGCGGCCCAAAGGCGCCATCGCCGACAAGCTGCATCTGCACGCCCGCGCCATCGACATCGCCCATCCTGATGGTGGCCGCCTCGAGGTCTCTGCGCCGGTGCCGCCGCATTTCCGCGCCAGCTTCGAACTCTTGGGTTTCAATCCCGATGCCGAGGCAGAGCCCTTCTCCTTCAAGAAGCCCAAGAAAAAGCCCGAGGAAGAAGTCTTGGTGCCGAAGAAGATCGTGAAGAAGAAAGCCACCGTCAAGAAGGCACCGAAGAAACTGAGAGTCGGCAAACAGCAGCCCCGCAAGAAAAAGAAATGAAGCGCTTCTACAAAGAGGTAACGGTCTCGCCGGAGCCGTTCCGCATTCTGCTCGACGGCCGCGGCGTCAAAACCCCGCTGCGGGCCGCGCTGACCTTGCCGACCCAGGCGCTGGCCGAAGCGGTGGCAGAGGAATGGCGCGGCCAGGGCGACGAGATCAATCCGCACGCCATGAAGCTGACCAAGCTCGCCAACACCGCGATTGATCGCGTTGCGCTGATGAAGGACGAGGTGGTGGCGCAGATCGTTGCATATGCCAACGATACCTTGTGCTACCGCGCGTCTTTTCCCGCCGATTTGGCCCAACGTCAGCAGATCGAATGGGAACCGCCACTGGCGTGGCTGGCTGAGCGCTACGGCGTCCGCCTCGAAACCAAAGTCGGCGTCACCCATTTCGCGCAAGACCCAGAAGCAGTGGCCGTGTTGCGCCAAGCGGTCGAGACCTATGACGCCTTCGTCCTCGCCGCCCTGCACAACAGCGCCACTATCCTCGCCTCGCTGACGCTGACGCTGGCTCTCGCCGAGGGCCGCCTCAGTGCCGCCGAAGCCTTCGCCATCTCCGAACTCGACGCCCGCTTCCAAGCCGAACGCTGGGGGCAAGACGAAGAAGCCGCCAAGCGTGCGGAGGGACTGCTGGCCGAACTGATCGCCGCGGAGACATTTATCAGGCTGGCGTCACAGTAATTGTCATCTCCGGCCGAGTGACCCGAGCGGGAGCGAGGAGCACGAGGAAAAGGAGACCCAGGTAGGGACGCAGGCGCAGCTTTGAAAATTCAGAAGATTTCACGCGGAGACGCGGAGTCGCGGAGCAATTGTGCCTCGTTCTTCTCCGTGTCTCCGCGTCTCCACGTGAACCGTTCTACGTCTGCGACTGTCCCGACCTGAGCAATCAGCCGGGGTTACAAGTGGGAGTTGATGACAGCCCCCCTCAAATCGCTCTACAACACGTACGATCATCCTCGGGAGGCACGCCCATGAAGCACGTCATCCAGGAACTCGAAGAGCGCCGCGCGCGCGCCCGACAGGGTGGCGGCCAGGCCCGTATTGATGCCCAGCACAAGAAGGGCAAGCTGACCGCCCGCGAGCGCATCGAAATCCTCCTCGATCCGGGCAGCTTCGAAGAGTTCGACATGTTCGTCGAGCATCGCGGCACCGAATACGACACCCACAAGAACCGCATTCCTGGCGATGGCGTCGTCACCGGTTGGGGCACCATCAATGGCCGCCTCGCTTATGTCTTCGCCAAGGACTTCACCATTTTCGGCGGCTCGCTGTCGGAAGCCCATGCCCAGAAAATCTGCAAAATCCAGGACATGGCGCTGCAGAACCAAGCCCCTATTATCGGGCTTTACGATGCCGGTGGCGCCCGTATTCAGGAAGGCGTCGCCTCGCTCGCCGGTTTTGGTGAGGTCTTCAAGCGCAATGTGCTGGCCTCCGGCGTGGTGCCGCAAATTTCCGTCATCATGGGCCCTTGTGCGGGCGGCGATGTTTATTCGCCTGCTCTCACCGATTTCATCTTCATGGTGGAGGGCACGAGTTACATGTTCATCACCGGCCCTGATGTCACCAAAGCCGTGACCCATGAAGAGGTGACGCCGGAAGAATTGGGCGGCGCCAGCGTCCACACCACCAAATCCTCGGTCGCCGATGGCGCCTTTGAAAACGATGTCGTCTGTTTGGAGGAAATCCGCCGCCTCTACGATTTTTTGCCGCTCAACAATCGCGAAAAGCCGCCGCTGCTGCCGACCGACGACAGCACCGACCGCCCCGAGCTCTCGCTCGACACGCTGGTGCCGGAAAGTCCGGGCCAGCCTTATGATATGCGCGAGCTGATCCTGAAAGTGGCGGACGAGGGCGAGTTCTTCGAAATCGCTGAAGCCTTCGCCAAGAATATCATCACTGGCTTTGGCCGCATCGAAGGTGCCACGGTCGGTTTTGTCGCCAATCAGCCGCTATTCTTGGCCGGCGTGCTCGACAGCGATGCCAGTCGCAAAGCTGCGCGGTTCGTGCGCTTCTGCGATTGCTTCAACATTCCCATCGTCACTTTCGTCGATGTGCCGGGATTTCTGCCGGGCACGGCGCAAGAGCATGGCGGTATCATCAAGCACGGTGCGAAGCTGCTTTATGCCTATACCGAAGCGACGGTGCCGAAGGTCACGGTGATCACGCGCAAAGCCTATGGCGGCGCTTATGTGGTGATGGCCTCCAAGCATCTGCGCGGCGATGTCAACTACGCTTGGCCTTGGGCCGAGATCGCGGTGATGGGGGCCAAGGGCGCGGTGGAGATCATCTTCCGTCAAGACGCCAAAGACGCCGACACCATTGCCGCCCGCACCAAAGAATACGAAGACAAATTCCTCAACCCCTTCATCGCCGCCTCACGCGGCTGGGTCGACGAAGTCATCCGCCCCCACAACACCAGAAAACGCATCGCCGGCGCGCTGCGGATGTTGCGGAATAAACAGGTTGCGCAAGTGTGGAAGAAACACGGCAACGAGCCGCTGTAAGAAACATGTCATCCCCGGCTGAGCCTTTTGAAGCTGCGAAAGCAGCGGATGAGGGCGAAGGGAAGGGGACCCAGGTAGTGTCAATAAAACAATCGCTTCTGACGCAATCACCGTAATTTCACGCGGAGGCGCGGAGAACACTGATCACATTTTTTGATCCGCGTCTCCGCGTGAAACTCTTTCTTGTGCGGTCACCTGGATCCCCTTCCCCTCGCGCTCCTCGCTATTGCTCGTATCCCTCGGCCGGGGATGACAAGTTTGAAAAATGCGAACTTCCCCCTTGAACTTTCCCTATCGCCTTCCCACATCTTTGTGGTGCTGCGTTTCGGCGCGGCTGTTCTTTGACGTCGTGAATCGCGCGGTGATCGCCCGGAGCAACTGAGGCGCCGTTGCAGGGCGCGGGGTCTCAGGCAATTATTTCGCCCTCCCAAATACTTACCGCCCAAAAACGGTATTCGAATGCAAACTTGGACACCTCACCCCCACCACAAAAAAAACGGGGTCCCATTCAGTGACAGGGGAGGTGGGGTGAAAAAAACGCCTAAACCGAAAATCCAAAATCATTCCCTTGCGCTTTTGCTCTATCCCCGTCCTATAGTTTGCGTCGCCTTTCACACGATGCCGCCATGCCCATCACCGATCTGAACATTCCTGTTCTCGACACCCCCCGTCTGATCTTGCGCGCCCATCGCCGTGAGGATTTCGAAACCATGGTGTCGATCTGGCAGGACCCCGCCGTCACGCGCCATTTCCATGGCGTCTCCCTTAGCCGCGAAGACATTTGGGGCCGCTTTTTGCGCGGCTTCGGCATGTGGGTGGTAAATGGCTATGGCTTGTGGGCGGTCGAGGACAAAGCCACGGGCGATTATGCCGGCACGGTCGGCGCCTTCGAGGTCAAGCGCGAGATCACGCCGCCGGTCGGTGACATGCCGGAAGCCGGCTGGACTTTCGCTGCGCGTTTTCATGGCAAAGGCTACGCCACCGAAGCAATGCAGGCGGCCTTGCGTTGGACTGACAGCGCGCTTGCTGGCCGTGCGATGTTCTGCATCGTGGCACCAGAGAACACCCCGTCGATCCGCGTGGCGCAGAAATGCGGTTTCAAACCTTGGTTCGAAACCACCTATCACGAAGCGCCCACGCTAGCCTTCAAGCGCGAGCCCTTCACAACTCCGTGAGAACTTCGCTGACCGTTGCCCAGCACTCAACCTCGCAACGCGCACCAAGCGCCAGTCCGCTGCAACCCCAAGCTGAACGCGATGGCAAGCGCTGCGGTTTGAAATAGCTCACATAGACCGCGTTGAACGCGCCCCACTCTGCCATGTCGGACAGCATCACTTGGGCGCGGAAGACATTGTCGAAGGAAAGCCCGTGCTTGCTCAAAACATGAGCGATATTCTGCATCGTCTGATGCGCTTCGGCCACGATACCGCCCGCCACCAGCACTTTCTGACCTGGCGCGTTGCCGAGCTGACCTGAAAGATAAAGCACGCCGCCAACGGTCACGGCTTCGCTGAAGGGCAGGCCGGCTTCGAAGAAGCGTTCGGAGCGATGGTATTTCATGCGGACCTCAAATTGTGTGAGCGGCAATATCGCCGTTGCTCTGGCGGCGCCTGATCTTAACATGCCCGCTTTCTATGGGAGTGAATTGGCATGCGATCTTTGCGTACCGTAACGGCGGTATTTGCCGCCGCCCTTTTGATGGGAGCGTCGCCGCTTCCTTATCCTGGCCATCCGGCGACCACGCCAGCCATCTCGGGCGCCGACATCCTGGCACGCGATAAGGCGATTTCCGATGATGCCTTTGAAGGACGCGGGCCGGGGACCACCAAGGGCGAAGCCGCCGCCGAATGGATCGCACAGGAACTGAAGCGTATCGGCATCGCGCCGGGCAATCACGGCAGCTATTTCCAGAAGGTCGGCACCGCGGTGCTCACCCTTGATGGCGCGCAGTCCAGCTTTGCCTTCGCCACCAAGAGCGGCGCAGTGACACCGGCTTATCCCGATGCGGTGGCCTATTGGACCTCGCAATACGGCTCCAACACGGTGGACGTGAAAGACGCGCCGCTGGTTTTCGTTGGCTATGGCGTCGTGGCGCCGGAATATGGCTGGAACGATTACGCGGGCGTCGATGTGAAAGGCAAAACGGTCGTCATCCTGATCAACGATCCCGGCAATGAAGATGCCACGCCAGACCCCAAATTCTTCAAGGGCAAGGCGATGACCTATTACGGCCGCTGGACCTATAAGTTCGAAGAAGCAGCGCGTCAGGGCGCCGCGGCAGCG